>NZ_JAAHHT010000128.1:0-1666 GCF_010672085.1 Okeania sp. SIO3I5 | reverse complement strand
TCTCTTGTTGCTAGACACGGTCCGAGTCGATCTTTTTCTCTCCATATCTTTGCCATTGATAATTTTCTCCAGGCAATCTTTTTTTGACTCTCTTTCCAGAATAAGTCGGAAAGAATCAGGTAGAAAAATTCTGGTTTCTCTTGTTGCTAGACACGGTCCGAGTCGATCTTTTTCTCTCCATATCTTTGCCATTGATAATTTTCTCCAAGCAATCTTTTTTTGACTCTCTTTCCAGAATAAGTCGGAAAGACTCAGGTAGAAAATTTTTGGTTTCTCTTGTTGCTAGACACGGTCCGAGTCGATCGTTTTCTCTCCATATCTTTGCCATTGATAATTTTCTCCAAGCAATCTTTTTTTGACTCTCTTTCCAGAATAAGTCGGAAAGACTCAGGTAGAAAATTTTTGGTTTCTCTTGTTGCTAGACACGGTCCGAGTCGATCGTTTTCTCTCCATATCTTTGCCATTGATAATTTTCTCCAGGCAATCTTTTTTTGACTCTCTTTCCAGAATAAGTCGGAAAGAATCAGGTAGAAAAATTCTGGTTTCTCTTGTTGCTAGACACGGTCCGAGTCGATCTTTTTCTCGCCATATCTCTGCCATTGATAATTTTCTCCAGGCAATCTTTTTTTGACTCTCTTTCCAGAATAAGTCTCAAAGACTCAGGCAGAAAATTTCTACTTTCTCTTGTTGCTAGACACGGTCCGAGTCGATCTTTTTCTCTCCATATCTTTGCCATTGATAATTTTCTCCAGGCAATATTATTTTGCCTCTCTTTCCAGAATAAGTCGGAAAGAATCAGGTAGAAAATTTCTACTTTCTCTTGTTGCTAGACACGGTCCGAGTCGATCTTTTTCTCTCCATATCTTTGCCATTGATAATTTTCTCCAGGCAATATTATTTTGCCTCTCTTTCCAGAATAAGTCGGAAAGAATCAGGTAGAAAATTTCTACTTTCTCTTGTTGCTAGACACGGTCCGAGTCGATCTTTTTCTCCCCATGTCTTTGCCATTAATAATTTTCTCCAGGCAATATTATTTTGCCTCTCTTTCCAGAATAAGTCGGAAAGACTCAGGTAGAAAATTTCTACTTTCTCTTGTTGCTAGACACGGTCCGAGTCGATCTTTTTCTCCCCATGTCTGTGTCATTGATAATTTTCTCCAGGCAATCTTTTTTTTGACTCATTTTCCAGAATAAGTCGGAAAGAATCAGGCAGAAAATTTCTGGTTTCTCTTGTTGCTAGACACGGTCCGAGTCGATCTTTTTCTCCCCATGTCTGTGTCATTGATAATTTTCTCCAGGCAATCTTTTTTTTGACTCATTTTCCAGAATAAGTCGGAAAGAATCAGGCAGAAAATTTCTACTTTCTCTTGTTGCTAGACACGGTCCGAGTCGATCTTTTTCTCGCCATGTCTGTGTCATTGATAATTTTCTCCAGGCAATCTTTTTTTGACTCTCTTTCCAGAATAAGTCGGAAAGAATCAGGTAGAAAATTTCGGGTTTCTCTTGTTGCTAGACACGGTCCGAGTCGATCTTTTTCTCCCCATGTCTGTGTCATTGATAATTTTCTCCAGGCAATCTTTTTTTGACTCTCTTTCCAGAATAAGTCGGAAAGAATCAGGTAGAAAATTTCGGGTTTCTCTTGTTGCTAGACACGGTCCGAGTCGATC
>NZ_JAAHHT010000127.1 GCF_010672085.1 Okeania sp. SIO3I5 | reverse complement strand
GGCTGTGTGTATAATTGTCAATAGCTATAGCAAACAGGATCTTGTGAAAACCGCACACCCTAGCCCGGCTCTCATCCCGACGCTCCCCTTACGGGAGAGCGCGGGACTTCCCGCCGGGGGAGTTAAATCTAGGGAAATATCAGTGCTTCTTGCTATAATAAGATGAGGATTGCAGACTGAAGGCCAACTGCAACCATCAAATCGCTCGTCGTGAGCCATTCGCACCAGCTCCGCTTCGGACACGGATGAAATCCATTTGCCCAATATTGCGAGTAAATCCCGCCACGCACCCTGGATTGTCCCGTCCCAAGAAGGTTTTACAAGAAGCATATATTGAGTTGTAATACTCCTTCCGTATCCATAATTCCAGGTGGAAGAATAAGGTACTATTATTGTGCCTGAGTATCCAGCTAATTTTCTGTAGCCATTCCCTGGTGGCACGCCCTTTTGTTCAGTTCTTCCATGATAACTGTATATATTTCCATTTCCATTATCTATTGTAACTTTAACTCCTCCCTCGTCTTCAGGAACATATTCGAAAAGATGTTTTTCAACCGTTTTTGCCCACCAATATCCAGCAAGAATAGCATCGTCTGGCAAGGGCATCGGGCTTCCCAGAGACCCACCATCGCCTCCAGGAGGAAGGTTCTCATCCCCTCTTACGTCTTTGCCATTATCTCCGTCGTCGTCCCCTTCCTCCTCTTTACAACCTGGTATCTTTTGGACTTCAGTGTGGGTATAGATGTTATTTATATAGTATTTTTTAATATAAGTACACCCTTCTTTCTCTACTTCAATTTTGTATAGTCCATCGAAGTAGTCTAGTTTACCTCCACCCTCTGCGTTGTATTCAATTCCTACTATTCCGAAACCTATACCGACAGTGCCACCATTATCGTTGCTTACGCTCAGGCCGACACCAAGGACGTCAATCCCTAACTTTATTTTCTCGTTAGTAATGGTGACAGTGTTGTCACCCCAAGAAATAGATATTCCCCACTCAGTCTCAAATTCCTCTTCATCAGTGAATTGTGTTTCACTTTCGTACCCTAGGTCAAGATCACCCAAGTCTAATCCATCATTTGATTCTTTTTTCTTCGATCTTCTAGATCGAGAGTTTGACCTTGACCTTTTTTTTGATAGGTTAGGTGACATGGAATTTAAAGTAGAATAATATTAGTATCTTTACTAGCATCAATAAAGAGGAAAAATGAAGGATCGCATATCAGAACCAGTGTCAGGATATTTTGTTAGAAAGATTCAAACTACTGGTTACACGGAAATTGTAAACTTCCCAGATGTTACCTCCAAGTATCAATCTGCTATAGTTGGCACTAATTATAATTTTAATTATGGCATAAATTTTATGAAATGCTCGTACTATTTACCTGCTTTGACCCCAAAACCTTACCAAGAATATTTACTAACGGATAACACGAGCGTCAGAACGAATAAAGACATAAAATATTCTAGTCTCTATAACGAGACTACTAAAGATAAATTTGGGAGGTATCACGCTGTTAAACTGACGATGTTCGCGAAGGTAGGAGCGACAAGAGACTATTTAGGAGATGTATTGCTTTACAATTCTCTTGTAAGATTAAACCTGCCTTTGATGCAGTACCTATCCAGTCCTGTAATGTCAAGTGATTGTATCATAGAATGCAGAGTTAACGCTTTCTACCAAAATAATGAAATTATTGTCAGCGGTAGCTATTCAGGAAATATGAACTACACATTTGATACAGGGGCGTCGCTGCATGACTTTGTGTAGATAAGCATACTTTTATCTCATTATAAAACTTTATCTAAATATAAATATTGGTAGAAGACCCGCCCTCTCCCCCGGGGGAACGTCGGGATGAATACCAACCCATGCTATAGTATAGTAACTAATATTAGTAACGGGTCGATAAAATTGAAGGCCAGGTACAAATATCGCATCTATCCCAACCATATTCAAATAACGCGGATTCATTAACTATTTGGTTGTTGTAGATATGTTTGGAATAATACATTAGCACATTGCAATCAACTATACTCTAGCAACAAAAATAAACCTAGCTATGTGGACTTAACTAAACAATTTTGACAATAATCAAAGAGGTAGGCAAATCTTTATTTTGCTAGTTTTGTAGTAGATATAAATCCTGAGTCTTTGCCTAAAACTAATAATTCAATAGAAATTGATTTGGGGATTTCGACTTTTGCAATTTTGAGTAATGGAGGTAAAATTAATGCTCCAAAACCTCTCAAGCAAAACCTTAAGAAACTGGCTAACTTCCAGCGTAAATTTGCTCGTACTGAAAAAGGAAGCAAGCGTCGTGAAAGACGTAGATTAAAAGTAGCTAAACTTCATACTAAAATCAAAGACATTCGCACAGATTTCCTGCACAAACTGTCAACTGATTTGGTCGAAAAAACGACATTATTGTGTTAGAAAATTTGAATGTTTCTGAGATGGTTAAAAACCGCAAATTAGCAGAGGCAATCTCAGATTTAAGTTGGAGAGAATTCAGGACTTTAACTGAGGCTAAGTGTGATAAATATGGTAGGGAATTTAAGGTTATTTATAGATGGGAAGCTACAAGTCATGCATTGTTCTAATTGTGGCTTTAAAGGTGGTGAAAAAGAGCTGAACATTAGAGGATGGACTTCTTTGAATTGTGGTCTATCCCATGATAGAGATGTAAACGCTGCTATTGATATCTTGGAAGTGTTTAAACCAAAAGCCAAGGTTGAAATATTTGAAGAAACAGTAACAGAGAATCCAGTACTTCTTGCGGAAGAGCTACACTATCAACTATCACTTTTCAATGAAGTCGCCGTTCGCGTAACGTCCCGGAGGGAAGGGGTACTGGTCGATTATTTATCGGACACGGAGGAAGCGTCAGGCTGGCTTGCCAGCAGATTCCATAACGTGTCAACCTACTCTGAGTCATTTGTTCAGCTTAGTCTCTTCGAGTGATGGATGGGAATTCCTCGCTGTCTCGTAAGAGCAACATTGGGAGGATGTCAATACAGAATAGAATATTATGGCTATAACTATAAACAGAAATGAATTTAGATCGCTTAATGTGAGACAACAAGTCACTGGGGGGTCTGGAATTAGGCAAGTCCAAAGCTTTGACCAGTTAATCTCAACTGGTGATTTCTTCTCAAACCTTTTCTCCGCTTTCAAGGGTTTTCTTGTAAATGCCGGGCGAGCGATCGGCAATATGCTTAAATTTAGCGCTACTCAAATTGTCGAGTGGTTCCTGGAAGGAAGTTCTTTCATTTGGAATTTTAATTGGGATATCAGTGATGAGCAGATAGATCAGCAGATACAAAGTATGTGGAATGCTTTTGAGACTAGAGTTTTTGGTATTTTAGGGAAAAACATAGGCAGTCTTGCAGCAGTAGGACTAGGTAGCGCAGTTGCCTTTTATATCAATCCTTATTTGGCAAAATTGCTTGTGGCTCAAATAGCCGACGATCTTTTTTTAGAGCTATTGACAGATATGAGAGGGCTACTGATACAAGCAGGACGTTCCCTCCTAACCGCTGCGTTTTTATCCACTTATAAAGGTGTCAGGAACCTCATAAAAGAAGCATACAAGAATCCTAAGATAAAAGCACTCGTCACAAAAATGGGTATTTCGGAAAAGGCTGTTAATAGTTGGGGAGACAAGAACGTTGAGGACTGGAGCTTCGCAGAAAAAGAGCAGCAATTTTACGAATCCATTAATAACGAGCAATTACGAAACAATATAGAAGAGTTTGTGGAGGAAGCTAGGGACGGCTTTAGCGACACTGCTTTAAACATGGCTAGTATCTGGGATGCAATGCAGTTTCAGAACGCTGACCGTGAACAACAAACGCTTATATACCAACCCGATAGATCACAGAGTGAAGAGTTCTATGTTCACGGTAACAGCGAACAAATATTAAGTCAAGTAATGACAATCAATTCTACTCTAGAAGTTGTGAACAATCGCGCGCGATATTGGGCTGGTTGTTACCACCGAGGACGACCAGCCAATTATCGGAAACAACGGTATTGAAGTAGAATTCCATTTTTACTCTACTTTGGATAAACCATGGGGAAAAGAAAACAGGAAGAAATTAGCCACCGCAAAGCTTAGAGTGCCTAATATAGCTCGTGTTAAATTGTCATGGGAAAGGCTCGAAGAGTTATTTCGGCCTAGCGCGTTTACCGACGGCGACTTCAAAGGAATGATGGATCTTGAAAATGGCAGACAACTTGTGGTGAGAGGAGCTACCAAACAGGAATGTAAGGAGATGCTGAGGAAATTTCAACAGCTAACGTCGCTTAACCCCGTGGGCACTCCTGAGTTTACTGAGAGGGATGGTCAGGCTACAAGCAGATGGAAGCCTAGGAAAAAACAACTGATGTATCTTAGCCATTTTTATGTAAGAAATTTTCCTAGGGCTACAAAATATGAAGAGCTTGGTCTGACCACTGAGGCAAAACAAAGTATTTCCAGAAGGTTTAATTTTGGAGATAAGAGTAAGCCCGTAAATTTCGATCTTTTATTAAATGAGGCATTGTCCACTTCTATCTCATTATCAGATCCGTAGAGGTGGAGATGAATTGCTACAATATTGTAGCAAGCCTTATTTATTTCAAAAGCTTGTCATACAGAGTTTTAGCGAGTTAGTATTAGGGTGTTCAGTAGCAATATATGAAGTAAAGGATATCCAATATGGCAGCACCAATAAATCTATCAATGGCGACAACCTTTGAAGGACAACTCGCTATGTGCATAGAACACGCGACGACGTTACAGGCTGACACAGACCCTGATACAGGTACAAATAAGGACTGCGTGCAGGTTATCATCGCAAAGAACCTTAACAACCAAACTGGCCTGGAGACTTCAACTGTGGCACAGACTATGTTGACCGATTTAGCTGCGAATGGCTATGTAAGCACAGCACAAGAGGTGTTTTATCCAAAAGTAGGGTAATAACTTTCTTGTTAATGAAGACTGATGAATCGGACGTCTTCATTGACAAACTGAATAGCAAAAAAGAACAATCAATAGGGGTAAGACAAGATGACTGGAAGAGCGGCAAATAAAGATGCCGGGGTAGGTTCGTCAAAAAATGCCATCATTACAGCAGCTAAATTAGCTTATAAGAGAAAGAGAAGGATCAGCCTAGAAATTCTAATAGCAGTTGACAGGTTTGTAGAGATTGAAATCCCTACTCCATTCGCTAAAGCTCTAGGGATATCGTCAGAGGCAATTTTAGAGACACAAATAACAGCGTTAGGCGTTACCGATACAATTAAAAGATTTGAGGCAGCGAAGTCGAAGACCGAGGAAAACACAGTATCGAAAAGAGCGGGATGGGCTAATACTAGAGATACAGAATCTACTCCTCTCTCTCAGACAATAATGGGGACACAATACTCAGTGAAACTCCATACTCCGATCAAGAACAAAAAAGGAGGTAAGTTTCGTTCTTGGTACTCTGTCCGTGTGCCTCAAGCAGTCTCTATAGCTGCTTTTAGCTTATTTATAGCCAGATTTGCTACAGCGGATAAAATGCCTCTAGGATTCACTCCTCAATCAGGGAAAAGGCTGTACTATCCTTGGGATAGTACAGAGGGATTAACAAAGATCGTTGCAAAATAAAGACAGTTAAGCGGGCACTGGTAGAAACAGTGATTATTAAAGTAATGTGGACTTTAAAAGAAATTAGATCATTAACGTCTAATAGTCCTTATGAATCAATAATCCATGAGGTTGCCGATCTTCTCGTTAGAGTAGAAGTAGCAGCTAAACCTACCTGGGTTTACGCTGGCAGAATTTACGTGAGCGATGTTAGCGATACTATTCCTACTGGGCTGATTGCAAGGGGGTTACAATTAGGGGTAAGAGAGCTGATTCGCGTAGGCAACATTATTCAGTACCTACCGTCTTCAGTAATGAAGGTGAGTTATTATCCCAAGAAGTGGATCGCTGAATATGGGTATAGCATAGGTATATGGCAATGGACGTAAATAGCAATCTTAAAAAAAATGGAGCATCTGATAGAATTATTGAGAGGGATAGCGATCGAAGGGCTTGAAATATCCTCGATCGCTGGAGTTACTTGGTGGGCGAGTCAAATATCAAATAAAGTCGATTCACTCCCCGACAGAGAGGATGTAGATCAGCTCCAGATAAAAGTGAGGGATATGGAAACTTTTCTCAAAAAAGAGAATGGCTATAGCCCTGTCGATCTCGATTTTTAAGGATATTCTTGTTTTTGCATTTACAGTCCTAATCTCTTTTTTCGATAGGCGTAAAGATTCTTGTCAATGCTGCTGGAATTGCTTATGAGCATCAAATGTGCAATCATCCTGATGAAGAGTGGTATAAGGTCATAGATATTAATCTCAATGGTATCTATCGTACTACTAAGCTATGTTTTCCAGGAATGATAGAACGGAAATGGGGTCGTATTATTAATATTGCCTCAACTTCTGCTTCAATAGGCGCTCCGCTTCACGCTGCTTACTGCACTTCTAAAGCAGCAATTCTTGGACTCACTCGCTGTGTTGCTTTGGAAGGGGCACTTTATGGGGTATCTTGTAACTCAATTAGTCCCGGTTGGGTAGAAACTAAGTTAGCGGAAGGAATGATCGGACGACTTTCCCAAATTGAAGGTCGAACTGCTACTGAATATTTAGAGGAAATTAAGGAAAGCTATCCTCAGAAGAGAATTATACAACCACAGGAAATTGGGGCAGTGGCTGCTTTCTTGTGTCGTGATGAGGCATTGGGTATTACCATGCAGGATATAACTGTATCAGCAGGTTCCCTGTGGTAAAAAAATTGGTGGTGGTGCTGAGGAATGGTAGAGAGAGTGTGGGAGGTGTGGGAGGTGTGGGAAGTGTGGGAGGTGTGGGAGGTGTGGGAAGTGTGGGAAGTGTGGGAAGTGTGGGAAGTGTGGGAAGTGTGGGAAGAAATTACAAAACTTATGTATCTTCGCCATTCCTCAGCAGGACTACCAAAAAATTGAGAGTGTGGGAGGTGTGGGAAATGTGAGAAAAAACTACACAAGACATCTGTGATAATCAAAAATAAAATCAATTATTATTGATCAAGTATATCAAATCCGGGCGTTGGTGAAGCGCGTGTGTGATATTAACCTTAATTATTTAGGAGTCAGGAGTCAGGAGTCAGGAGTCAGGAGGAAAGAAAGAAGAAGAAAGATATAGTAGAGGGAAGTAGAGGGAGAAAGTTTTTTTTTGCGCTCTTATCCAGACAAGAAATCATACCTCAAATCACCAACGCCCAAATCCGGTAGCATCGGTATAATTATATCATGTCCGGTTTCCCTATTACCGAAAAATTTTGGTTTAAAGCCTCCCCTTGGATAGGGGATAATAAATACAGGACTTACGCAAATTCTTAGACAACACGCTATCTGTAGGGGGCGAATGCCATTCGCCCCTACTAGGTATGGCGGTTCTGCGTAAGTCCTGAAATAAAAATTTTCATAATTAGTCAATCCTATCGGTTTCAAGGAGAGGTAATTATTAATTATTCATTATTCATTATTAATTGTTGAATGACTACTTGCTAAAATAGCACTACCATAAGCTGCATCAGTATAAACAGCTTTAATTGTAGGTACTCCTAAATATCGTCCCCGAATTTCTGAAAAAGTAGGATTTTTAGCACCGCCTCCAGCAGTATAGACTTTAGTCAGGGTAGCTGCGCTTAATGCTTGCAACAATTCATAACCTCGTAATTCAATTTTGGCAATACCTTCAAGCAAACCATGAAGAAACAGTATGGGATTTTCTGGTCTAGGTTCTAATCTTGGCAGTAATTCTGGATCGTTAATAGGGAAGCGATCGCCCTTGTGCAACAAAGGATAATAATCTAACCCACTTTCAACATTAGGATCTATTTGCTTGCTGAAACTTTCCAACTCAGCATCAGAAAAAAAATGTCGTAAAACAGCACCCCCAGTATTAGAAGCACCACCGACTAACCATAAGTCTCCGAGACGATGACTATAAATGCCATATTTAGCATCATCAACTCTAGTACGACTCAAAAGTTTTAACACCAGAGTCGAACCCAAAGAAGTTACTGCTTCTCCCGGAGTATTAGCACCACTAGCGATAAAAGCAGCAATGCTATCTGTCGTACCCCCACAAACAACACATTCAGGAGACAGACCAAAACTATTAACAACTTCTGGAGTAACATTTCCCACTATTGCACCTGGTGTAACTACTTCTGGTAACTGGATATTTTTCCCAACTTCAGAATTAACAAAATTAGTTAACCAGTCTGGGTAAGATAAGTCGCCCACATCATAACCCAGTTTCAAAACATTGTTATAGTCGCTCACCCCTAGTTTTCCATGAAGCAAAAACCCTAACCAGTCAGCTTGATGCAAAAAATAATAAGTTTGATTTGACAGAGAAATATTTTCAATCAACCATAACAACTTTGCGAAACTAGAAGTCGCACTAATAACAGGATGATTATCTGGAGCAATACTTTTCAACTTATCCATCATTGTCACTCCCCTGCTGTCGTTGTAAAGGAGCGCTTCAGTCACAGGTTTACCATAACTATTGGACAATAGTACAGTTGCCGAAGTACCATCAATAGCGATCGCTCGAATCTCCCCTCGTATTTCCTGGGGAATATTGTTTAGGAGATGAAATAAAGCTTTTTGCCAAACATGAGGCAATTTATTTTCCTCAGCAGTTTCCCAAACGTACTGCGTTTGTGCTTTAACCTGGAGATTAGAGTCAATAACTACAGCGCGCGCTCCCGAAGTGCCAAAATCAAGTCCTAAGAATAAGTTCATTGTGAGTAAATGTTTGCTATAATTTAAGATACGTTAGTATATGCAAAAACTAAGACGTCTTAGTTTTTAGTAAGTTGGTTAAATAAAACATGAATAAAAGCCTTAGTTGCATCATAACTGGTAGCAGTATGCCAGTCAACCTCTCCTCCCGACAAAATTTTGGTTTGAGGCATACTGGGTTTGTACTTTACAGCGCTTTTCAGATTAATGAACCACACCGGCACAACAAAAACCTTGTAGGGACGTTCCATGGAACGTCCCTACTGTGGTGTACTGACATGAAAACTGCTGTAACTAGAAAATTCGAGTCAATAACCACAGAACGCGCTCCAGAAGTACCAAAATCAAGCTAATAACTGGATGATTAGAAGGGGCAATACTTTTCAATTTCTTCATCATTGTCATTCCCCTGCTGTCGTTATCAAGAAGCGCTTCAGTCACAGGTTTACCATAACTATTGGACAATAGTAAAGTTGCCGAAGTAGCATCAATAGCGATCGCTCTCTGGTCAAAAAGCTTATTATTTATTTGTCACTAACCAGTTCTGATGCTACTTCCTTAAGGTAGTTTCGGGTATCAATAAGCAAAAGCTTATTATTTATTTGTCACTAACCAGTTCTGATGCTACTTCCTTAAGGTAGTTTCGGGTATCAATAAGCAACTGAATTGCTTCATTATTAATATCAAGTTCATGCTTGCCGTAGGAAACTATTCCTTTGTCAAAAAATGGCTTATGGTCAAAAACTGATAAAGCATCAGGATCGGGTTTTCCACGAACTAAACCCAGTGCTCTATCTTCAATATGTTCATAGGCATCTCTGATTTTTTTGATAGCAGAAAGTTTATTTTTAACCGAAGCGGGAAACCTGGTATTTAGAGAAAAGTGTTGCTCTAACTGTAAAGCCATTTGTAAAGCTCGGTTCATTGCCACAATAAAAACTTCTACAAAACCGATGATTTCATAAATAAGGTTGCGTATTCTAATCCCATAGTCTACTGAATTTAGCTCATTAAATCTATCTATTAAAATCATAAGATTTCCATGAGAAGCATCTAATCTTCTTGCCGCAGCTAACAAAAAACGTGACTCTTTCTCTGGTGGTGTCTTTCCTCCTAACATTGGAAATACTGATAGAACAGTCCAAACTGTATTTGTAATATTAGCGTAACCATCCTCAAATTTATTAGCAACACTAGCGTCAATGCTGTCTACTGAAATAACTAACTTACTAGCCCGAAGTACAAATTTATCTCCTCGTCTAAGTTGTGGTGCTATACCTGTATCTTGCTCGTCAGGAAGCAATGTTCGACCATAAACTGTAGAACCTTCACGTCCATCAGGAACAACTCTGACCCAAGTTAATATGTCATCTTTTCTTCCCACTTCTCCGGTAGTGTGCAAAGTAGCACAATAAATAGGTTTTGTGATGTCTAACTTTTCCTTCTCAGGATCGAATTTGACTGTTTTACCTGTATCTAGCTCATTTTCCCCTAAAGGTCTGACGAAAATGGTTGAACCTTCTCGTCCTTCTTCTACCACCCTAATATTTTCACCGCTATCCAGCGTCACAAAATTGATTTCCTGCTGCATTTTTTATTTGCCTCATAAACATTAATTTTCAGTTAATATTACATTGTAATACATAAACAAAAATGCAAGATGTAGTATTTGCCGAACAATAGAAGAAAATATTTCATCGGGTAGGTTCATTGTGATATTAGGCATAGATTTTTGGTGTTAATTATCATGTAATTTTTTTCTGGCTTATATTGATAATTTTATACCTTATAAAAATCTCTAGTCAAAACTATAAAATCATTGGCAGAAATTTTTCTAGTAACCTGAACAAACCATGACCAAGTAGAACGATCACCACGCCCTAAAAAAGCATCTAACTTATTCCTTAAATCTTCATCCAAGACTACAGGATTATCCAAATATAAACAAGGTTTTTCTAACTCAAAAACCCAAGGATACCTATCAGAATTAAAAATTTTAGGATGAGTTGATTTTTCTGGTTTACTTTTAACTAAAGCATGAGCAACAATACCCTTCCCAGAGGCATAAAAACAAATATTATCCCCAGACTTAATACTTTTTCGACCAGGAGTTTTATCTCCAAAAGCATAAATCTTTTCTTCACCAACCAAAAACTTAATTTGCTCAGAAGCAGAACGTTCCTCATTAGCAGCAACCGGAGTTAACCAATATGTCACCTCATCCTCAGAAACAGCTTCCAACTGCTCAATAGGTTCAGCCAAAGAAACAATTTCTTGTAATTTTTTTTGCATAACTTTCTGACGAGAATTTATAAAACTAATAAAATCATTATTTTGCATCGCTGCATATCCATTCTCATCAATAAAATGACTAGCTAAAGTTTCTAAAAGCTGCTCTTCATTACCACCATGTTTAGCCAAACAATCATCTAAAAAATCCGCTGGAAGTTTATTAGTTTTACACCTATTAGTTGCTTGAGAAATTAAAGTTCGGTTCAGAATACTATTAACAAAATCATACTTTTGATAACGGGACTTAGGAAAAATATGGTCATCTTGACACTTATTAATTTCCGCAGGTTGCCCTGTTAAAAAATCCTTAGAACCTTCACAGGCAATTAACCCCATTAATCCTTTATATAAAGTCTCAGCCTTTAAATCAAAACTTTGAACAGATAATTTTTGCAACCATTCTGGTGGATTTCCCTGATTATCTATCCATCTACCAATATTTTGAAAATCATTATAAATTTTGCTATCTACAGCATTTTCATAACGCTGTCCTAAAATACATCCCCAATACCAACAATCTAACTTTTGGTAAGCTTCAGCACCAGCAGAAACTCGATTTATTTTATTTAATAAAGCAGCCAAAGGAATAATTAAAGTAGTATAGGGAATCCACCTAGAATCAAAGGCTCCATACACATTAACTAAACGTTGATAAGCTGTTACTATTGAGTTGACTGCTTCATGCCATAACTTTTCAAATAATTCACCTTCTATTTCTCCTGTCATTCTTAATAAGTTACCTTTTTTTGGTTCTTTACCTTGCCTCAAAGCAATTAGTCTCAGTAAAAATTCAGGTTTAATTAAAGCGGTAACTTGCTGATAATTATTTTGAACTTTATCCCATAAATCTCGTAATTTTACTCCTTTTTTATAAAGCTTTGCTACAGCTAAATCAAAAAGAGAAAGACTAAGACCAGTACGATTAATTCGCTCAAAAATATTGACAATATCTTCTTCTCTTGTTTCAGAAGATAAGGAAATAACAGGAACCATAAATTTATCGAGCCTATTATAGATATTTACCAATAATTCTTGTTCTTTATCCCCCCAAATATTTTGTTCTCGATATAGCCACTTATTAAAAGTACCAGAATCTCGCAATAGAGAAAAAGGTAAGGCTTTGTGTTGTTTAACTAATTCATCATATTCTTTTCTTCTACGGCTATCACGTTCAGATATACCTATAACTGCACTTTCTAAATCATTATCTAAAACTGACTCTAAAACTAAATAAAAACGATAAGGATTTTTAGCCCCTTTTAGAGGTTGATTAGGTTCATAAAGTGCATAATATAGAGAAGTAATGCGTTGTTGACCATCAAGAACTAATGTCACAGTTTCTGTAACATTAGGTTTCTCTGTCATTCCTTCCACAGATCTAAAAGGAAACATTGGGTTTTTCCTAGGGGTGTCTAACATCAGAAATATTCCGATAAAATAACCCTGCAACAAAGAAGTTAGTAAATCTTGAATGTCATCTTTTTTCCAAACAAAAGACCTTTGGAAATCAGGAATAACAACTTTTCCTGCCACAGCAGATTTAATAATATCTAACAAAATTTTAGGATTTGCTTCTGGTGATTCTAGAAACATAAATATTTTTTATTCTCCCTTCATTTTTAACAATTAGTCAGATAAATATTATCAGGACTTAGGCAAAATATCAAATAATACAGAATTTGTCGCGGTGAATGCCTGTTAACTACTACTAAATATAGTGGTTATGTCTAAGTTCTGATGATCTTCCATAAAATTCTTAGCTCGTTGTCTCACGAACTTCCAAATGCTTTCTGGTAGTTGACTCATGGATGTAGTGGAACCCTCAAACCTTTTTGCAGTGCTACAGCTAAAGCTTCAGATTTCTGCAATAACCTAATTTTGTAAACTTGCATTAATGCCAGGAGTTCGTAATTTTCTGCTTCTGTCAACCCAACTTTTTACTCAATAACAAACTAGCAACACATCGCTTTGATCTGAGGCAATAATATTTCAAAAGCTTGACCGCTATCAACTCCTAGATATAAGCTCATTTAAAACAGATACTTGCTATAATCTAAAATAGGATAATATTTCTAATAACTAAGACGTCTTAGTTTTGATTAGGTAGGGTTAAGCTCGCGAAACTCAACTGACTCAATAACAAACTAGCAAAACATCGCTTTGATCTGAGGCAATAATATTTCAAAAGCTTGACCGCTATCAACTCCTAGATATAAGCTCATTTAAAACAGATACTTGCTATAATCTAAAATAAGATAATATTTCTAATAACTAAGACGTCTTAGTTTTGATTAGGTAGGGTTAAGCTCGCGAAACTCAACCTACTCAATAACAGACTAGCCACACATCGCTTTTATTTGAGGCAGTAATATTTTAAAAGCTTCACCACGATGGGAGAGCGATCGCTTCATTTCAGGAGACATTTCGGCAAAAGTTTTTTCTTCTGAAGGAACATAAAAAATAGGATCGTAACCAAACCCACCATTTCCACGGGGGGAATATAAAATTTCTCCACGGCAAATTCCCTCAGTCTTTAATACTATTGTACCGTCAGGTCGAGCAATAGCTAGAGCGCAGACAAATTGTGCCTGGCGATTAGGGTTATCTGCCAATTCTCTCAAGACTCGCTCTATTTGTTCAGCAACAGTAGGAGCATAACGAGCAGAATAAATTCCGGGTCTGCCATCCAAAGCATCTACAGCTAATCCCGAATCATCAGCGATCGCCCATTTTTCGGTTGCTTTTGCCACTTCACTTGCTTTGAGACAAGCATTAGCTAGAAAAGTTTCCCCAGTTTCCTCAATTTCTAAATCTTTAGGTTTGAGTTCTAATTGGAGATTCAAATCTGTTAGATATTCTTGCATTTCTACAACTTTCCCAGGATTACCAGTAGCTACAACAAGTAATCTAGGAGTTGTTTCTGTGGAAGTAAAGTTTGTCATTTCAGTTATCAGTTACCAGTTATCAGTTATCAGTTATTAGTTATTAGTTAACAGTTATCAGTACCTCCTGTAATAGCTATGCTGTATAGAAGCCATTTGGAATATGAGCCAAAGTGAGAATTTTTGGCAAAGGAGACAGGAGACAGGAGACAGGAGACAGGAGTTAACCCACCCTGAGCAAATCCGAGGAGAGGAACAGGAAGTTAGTAGCGAGAGAAACAGTTGGAGGAAAAAGGTAGAAAAATACCACCATATTCTCCATTTACCCATTTCCCCACCTAATTTTTTAGAGATACCTTCAGGGGTTCTATAAACATTTTTCCCAACAACTCTAATGATAACCCTATAGGGACGTTGCATAACAAAAATGCGTTTCATGTTGCGCAGCAAAACGTCCCTACTTTGTGGTCTAAAATTCTTGATTGTCATCCCCAGACTTCCGACACTTCCGACACTTCCCACCCTTTCGGCACCTCCCACACCTCCCACACCTCCCACCCTTCCCACCCTTCCCACCCTTCCCACCCTTCCCACCCTTCCCACACTTCCCACACTAGACGCCAAATCGGTTGTAATATTAATTATCGTAGGGGTTTGGTCTCCAAACCCCTTTTTTTCACAAATAATTAAAAATATAAATGCTCATATCACTAACTGAAGCTAAAAATCTATTATCAGACCTGCTCGCCGATTATAGTTCTCAAGTAGATTATTTGGCCATTCGCCTAGAAGAATCCCAAGGAACAGATATTCTCTTGCGAGGCCACAAAATAGAAACCCTGAGTGAAGGAATTTCCATTGGCGGTCAAGTCCGAGCGTGCTATAAAGGAGCTTGGGGTTTTGCCAGTTTTAATCAAATATCCACCTTAAAAGATAGAATACAAGAGGCGATCGCTGCTGCTAAACTAATTGGTCAAGAAGAAACTATCTTAGCTCCCATACCAATCATTCAAGCAACTAATGTAGTTTCTCTGACAGGTAAAGACCCCCGTCACATACCTCTAGCTGATAAAAAAGAACTCTGCGAACATTATGGCCAAGTGCTGCGGAGTGTCGATCCTCGAATTGCCACCATATCTGTACGTTATGGAGACAGTACCCAAAAAGTCATTCTAGCGACTTCAGAAGGAACCATCTTAGAACAATCTTGGACAGACATGGAAATGCGCTTTGCTGCTACTGCTAAAAATGGAGAAACTGTACAAACTGGTAGAGAAACTACAGGTTCTCGTAAGGCGTATGAAGATTTAACTAATTTAGACAATCGAGTTCGTAGCGCTGCTGAGAGAGCGGTTAATTCTCTAGCTTTACCCATAGTTCCTGGTAATACTTATACTGTAGTTATTGACCCTATTCTTACAGGTTTATTTGTTCACGAAGCTTTTGGTCATCTTTCAGAAGCAGATATGGTATACGAAAATCCCGATCTATTAGAAGTGATGACTATTGGTAGGAGATTTGGTCCTGAGAATTTACAAATATTTGATGGTGCGAAGGTACCACCTCTACTAAATGCAGAAAAGGGAGAAGTGCATCGAGGTAGTTATATTTATGATGATGAAGGTACTCCAGCAACTACTACTCAATTGATTCAAGATGGCGTTTTGGTAGGGCGTTTGCACTCGCGGGAAACTGCGGGGAAATTGGGGGAAGTAGCTACGGGTAACGCACGTTGTCTTGACTATCATTATCCACCTCTGGTGAGGATGACTAATACTTGGATAGCACCAGGAAAGACTCCTATTTCCGATTTATTTTCTGATATTAAGGAGGGAGTTTATGCTCGCAACTGGTTAGGTGGCATGACTAATGGGGAAATGTTTACTTTTAGTGCCGGAGAAGCTTGGATGATTAGAAATGGTGAGTTAGCAGAACCTGTGCGGGATGTGACTCTTTCTGGAAATGTGTTTAATACTTTGGCTGATATTGAAGCGATCGCTGATGATTTTTATTGGGATGAGTCGGGCGGTTGTGGTAAAGGTGGGCAAGATGATTTACCTGTTGGTTGTGGCGGTCCGAGTTTGCGGATTCGGAATGTTGTTGTTGGGGGTGATGCTTCAGAAGTTAATGGATAATGGATAATTGATAATTGATAATTGATAATTACCTCTCCCTAAAAGGGAGAGGATTGACGCTTAAGGAAAAAACTTATTTCTCGACATGATCTGACTGCAAATTTCAACCAAACTTGAGTCTCTGCGATTTCTTGAAACGGGTGTGTTTACAGCGGTTTTCATAATTAGTAGACCACAGTAGGGACGTTCCATGGAACGTCCCTACAACGTTTTGCTTGTGAAAATATGGTTCATCAATTTGAAAAGCGCTGTAAGCAAAATTTTAAATTATATCATCCCGATAATTAATGTTAGTTGTCGAAGATCGACAATGTTTAAAAATAATTTTGTCAATTTATGCTGAATGTATTGCTATGAATAGCTTTTTAAATTTTTCAGAAAAGTTGTCGATCTTCGACAACTTTTTTTGATATTCGTGGGTTATTATTGAACAATTAATCACACACATAGGCGCATTTTTATTTTACAGAAGCGTTTCTAAATTATTAATGTAGGGGCGAATAAACTTTTACCCCTATATCTAATCTACTTAACGGAGATAATTATGAGCAACCAAAAACATCCTCTAGTCAGTCAAGCAACCTTAGCTGTTGTGACTACTTTCAGTCTATTTTCTGCCTCTGCTGCTAATGCTGCATCCCTCAATGTTCTGTGGTATGGTCAGACAGATGCTTACAATGCCGAAATATCAGAGTTAGCTGCTCTAGCACCAACATTTGATCCAGCAGGAGATGGCAGTTTAAATTGGAATCTCACTTTCTGGAATCCCGAAGATCCTACACCCACCTTTTCTGATTATGATGTTTTGGCGATCGGAACTGGGTCAAAGCGCGGGGTACTTGACTTTGACCCGACTGGAATTTTGAATAACAAAGAGGTGATATCCGAAGCTAGGGGCAACCGCACTTTCTTAACGGGTCAGGATGCTGACAATCACTATACTGGCAACCCTGGTCCTCGTCCTAATGGTCCCCTTGGTTTCTTAATCAATGCCGTTAACTGGGCAGGTAGTGGAGAAGGCATGGGTATTGTTGCTTTGACTGATGGTTGGGGTCCTAGAGACCGTAGAAGTCGGCAGTGGTGGCTAAACGATCGCTCTTTTTTGAAAGATGAATTAGAAGGTTATGTTTCCTACTTTGAAACAAATCGTGTAGTCATTCCCACAGAAACTTCTGACTTTGCAGTGAACGAAGGCTTAACAACTGGAGGTTTAAGTAACTGGCGTGCATCTGCTCATGCTGCTTTCAACAAAAATATTCCTGGTTACTTATCTATTAATGATGCTGGTTCTCGTCCTGGTTATGCCGTTACTATTGTCACTGCTTCCGAAGCTGACGGCGACACTTTAGGACTGGAAACTGTTCCGACGCTTGAATCCTTTTTAATCAACGGTCAGAGTGAAAACATCAATATTTTTGAAGGGGAGTTAGTCTCGGCAACATTATCTGCTACAGATATAGACCAAGATGCTCTCGACGTCTATGTTAATAATCAAAAGTTGAGTACCAATACTTCATCAGGAAGTTCCGGCACCATATCCACAACAGTACAACTCGGTCCCTTTCCAGACGATGGCAGTTACACCCAAACGGCAGAAGTAAGAGACGAAGACGGTGTTGTCAGCGAAACAGTCACCAGAACCGTAAACGTCAAAAACGTAGCACCGACTCTGCAAGGTTTTAACCTCTCCAACTCAGTCATCAACGAAGGCGACTCAGCATTTGCAGAACTATTTGCCACAGATCCTGGTGCTGACTCCATATCCTTTTTCCTGAACGACGAAAACATCGGCACCGATACCCGCACTTCCGGCAACCGTTTAACCAGGACAAATCTAGGAGTATTTGCAGACGATGGCACCTTTACCTACACAGGTCGAGCAAGAGACGACGATGGTGGTATCAGCAACACCCTGACCAGAACCTTAACAGTCAACAACCTCGACCCTATTATTACCAGCTTAACAGAGGATTTCACTATCCGTACCAACACCACATTCGATTTTGCCTCCACGGCGACAGACCCAGGTATTAACGATATTCTCACTTTTGATTGGGATTTCGATGGGGATGGTTTATTCGACGACTTTACAGGCAGCAGCGGCGAATGGTCTTTCTCAAGATCAGGAATTTATGCCATGAATTTGCGAGTTTCAGACGGTGATGGTGGTGTTGCCTTTGCGTCCTTTCAAGCAAAAGCAGTTCCTGAACCTGGTTCAGTTTTTGGTCTGTTAACTCTTGGTGTTTTGGGTGTCGGTTCCCGTCTACGCAAGCGCAAGTTCTAATAAAAAGTTTCTTTAATCTGATGTCTGCTATCAAATCCGGTAGTATCGGTACAATTCAATATTGGGTAGTCCTTTGATGATTGTGATTTATTGTGGAGAAAGGGAACACTTAACTCTTAACTGGAAACAGTAAAGTACCTTCAATTCTTAGTTTCAAAGAAATCATATTCCCTTGAAAATTTGACTTTTTTTAGGATCTCACTACTTGTACACCACTACCGAGGGAGTAGGGGTTTGGTCACCAAACCCCTACGTAATTTTTTGCCAATACTGATAATAGAACCTTATTCTCAGTGTGGCAAGGGAATTTGATGTGCTTTGGATATACACAAATGATACCAGCGGATATGATATAATCAGGACTTACGCAGAACGACTATATCTAGTAGGGGCGAACGGCCGTTTGCTTCGCATACTTCGTAACGCCCCTAAAAATGGTGTATGACTTACAGCAATTTCGGAGGCGCGTGAGGTACAAACTTTTACCACTTTTTGCAGTTCAGGATTCTTGCCTGTAACAAGCAGGATGCTTGAACTGCAAAAACTGTACCTCACGATCCTCATGCATTGCTGTAATATTTTGTGTAAGTCCTGATAATAATATTCAGGAAAGTTCAGATAATGAATCTGATAGCTAACCGCTGAATGCTACTCAAATCTTGGTTAAATATATGCTGAAAATGTGTATTTTTGCTTCTGCATTTCTTGTTCTTCCTTATGCCTTAATTTTGGGATTGAAAATCAAAAAAGTTCAGGCTATTTCTCTGAATAATAATCAAGTTAAAACCAGTCAAATAAATTGGCATCTATTAACTCAAGTATCGACTATATCGGAGAGTATCTTAGAAGCAGAAGCACAAAAACTTTTTGAAAAAGGAGATTTTTATGGCAGTATATTTTTGTTAGAAGCAGCTATTAAGAATTATGCCGATCAAGGTGATGATTATGGTCAGATCAGAGCGCTCAGAAATTTAGGTTTAGTTTATCTAAAACTAGGAGAATGGCAAAATTCAGAAGCAACAATTAATCGCTGTTTTAATCTAATTCAACAAATATCAAATCATCAAAAAACAGCACAACTTACTGCTAGTGTTTTAGAAGTGAAAGGTCAGTTACTATTATCTATTGGTCAAGCAGAAGGGGCTTTAAATACTTGGAAAGAAGCTAGTCAAATTTATCAAGAAATTGAAAATTATCTAGGGTTAACTCGGAGTAATATTAATCAAGCTCAAGCTTTACAAGGATTGGGTTTATATTCTCAGGCATTGAAAAAGTTAGAAAGAGCTAGAGCAAATTTGCAAGACCAGCCAGATACTATAGTTAAGGCAAAAGCATTACAAAGTTTGGGTGATGTACTGCGAGGAATAGGTCAGGTAAAAAAGTCTCAAGAAGTTTTAGAATCTAGTTTGGTAATAGCAGAAAATTTACAAGCACCAGAAGAAATCGCCATAATTTTAATTAGTTTAGGCAATACAGCTATACTTTTAGAAAATCCTGAAGCAGCTAATTTATTCTATCAAGCAGCAATAGAGGAATCTCCTGTAGCAGAAATTAAAATTCAAGGAATGCTCAATCAATTAAACCTATTTGTACAACAAAAACAAGATTTTGCTGCTACAGAATTAGTAAAAAATATTGATGATTTACTGAATCAATTACCAAGTTCTCAAGCTGCTATCTATGCCAGAATTAATCTAGCCAAGAGTTTAATAGAATTACGAGAAATCGTATTGGCAAATGGCAATAATCAACCATTTTATTCGACAGTAAAAATTGCTGATTATTTGGTAAAAGCAGTTCAAGGAGCAAGAAATTTAGGAGACACAAGAGCCGAATCTTATGCTTTAGGTAATTTGGGGAAATTATATGAATATAACCAACAATGGAATGAGGCAAAAGAGTTAACAGAAAAAGCTTTAAATTTAGCTCAAGCTATTAATGCTGCTGATATTGTTTATCAGTGGGAATGGCAATTAGGTCGGATTTTGAAGGCTCAAAAAAATAAAGAAGAGGCTATATTAGCTTATTCTCAAGCAGTAGAAACTATCCGCACTCTGCGCAGTGATATAGTTGCCGTAAGTTCAGAATTAAAGTTTGATTTTCGAGATAGTGTAGAACCAGTTTATCGTCAGTTAGTAGATTTACTTTTAGAACCGTATAAGTCTGCTCAAGATAATACTATTACTCAAGAAAATTTGAGACAAGCACGAAAAATAATTGAAGCTTTACAGTTAGCTGAACTGGATAATTTTTTTCGGAATGCTTGTTTAGATGCTCAACCTGTAGAAATCGATCTGGTAGATAAAAATGCAGCTATTTTCTATACAATTGTTTTGGGCGATCGCCTGGCGGTAATTTTAGCTATACCAGAACAACCTCTGGTTTATTACACAATAAAAATATCAAAGCAAGAAGTAGATTCAACCGTTAAAACTCTGTTGACTGCTTTGACAAATCCTCAAAAACGAATTTTTATAGAAAACTATTGGGAACCTGCTGAAAAAATCTATAATTGGTTAATTAATCCTATTGAAAAACAATTAGAAGATAATCAGATAAAAACTTTAGTATTTGTCTTAGAAGGAAGTTTGCGTAATGTTCCTTTAGCTAGTCTTTATGATGGTAAAAAATATCTAGCTCAGAAATATAATGTGGCGATCGCTCCTAGTCTGGAGTTAATAGATCCTCAACCATTAGCACGAAAGGAACTAGAAATACTAAGCATGGGCATAACTGAAAGTCGTCAAGGTTTTCCACCACTACCCAATGTGAAAAAAGAATTAGAGGATATTAAAATTCAAGCTTCCAGTGAAATTTTACTTAATGAGTCGTTTACAGAAAAGAAAGCTAATACCGAAGTCGCCAACACTACTTATCAAGTAATTCATATAGCAACCCACGGCGAGTTTAGTTCTAATGCTGAAGATACTTTTATTTTGACTTGGGATGACAAAATTAATGTTGAGGAATTACGAAATATGATTAGATCGGGTACTCAGCAAACCCAACCAATAGAATTATTAGTATTGAGTGCTTGTCGTACTGCTACCGGAGATGACCGAGCAACATTAGGGTTAGCTGGAATTGCCGTGAGAGCAGGAGCAAGAAGTACCATTGCCAGTCTGTGGTATGTGAGTGATGAAGCGACTGCTGCATTGATGAAAAATTTATATCAACAGTTAACAAACCCAAAAATTACCAAAGCAGAAGCTTTACGTCGAGCGCAACAACAAATTTTAAAAGATGCTCAAACAGGAATAATAAATCCAGAATTTGAGCATCCCTATTTTTGGTCAACTTTTATTTTAGTGGGAAATTGGTTGTAGGGAATTTAGGAGTCAGGAGTCAGGAGTCAAGGGAAGTGTGGGAAGTGTGGGAAGTGTGGGAAGTGTGGGAAGTGTGGGAAGTGTGGGAAGTGTGGGAAGTGTGGGAAGGGTGGGAAGGGTGGGAAGTGTGGGAAGTGTGGGAAGTGTGGGAAGTGTGGGAAGTGTGGAAAGGGTGGGAAGATACTCGAAAGTAGTGGTACTTAAACATTTTATGGTCGGAAAAATTCCTCAAAGTCTCTCTAGATATGAGAATTACGTCGATGCCCTAAAAATGGCTAGAACCCGTGCTTATTCAATATTTATGCCTTTTTGACGTAAAAGCATTTGCCGGTCTTAATTTGAGCCTGTTTTTTGGGTTTATTTTGTTTAAGTCCCGGTAGGAGGAATAATTGGCACTTGCTGAATAAAGCTAAAAGTTATGATAGCTAAGGTAATGAAGCTTTTTGTATTCAATTTATCTCCTAGTTATTCGGTCTTATTGACTTTAAAACACTGAAATTTTCTGCTGAAAATCAAGAAAATTTCTACACATAAAATGGCCCAAACCGTTGCCTGTCTCCCCCCATCTCCGCGTCTCCGCGTCCCCGTGTCCTACCCCCAGCAACCAATTTATTCAGCAGATCCTAATTGGCAGCATCCCAGTCTCTAATAATAACACTCGCCCGATCGCCCTACTTTCAATATATTCCTGTTGTAGCGCATTCAAACAAACACTCGCCGACTCAGCAGGAACCGTAGCAAGCAACCCACCAGAAGTTTGCGGGTCAAACAACAACGGATAAACATGATGCAAACTCCCCTGTTCCCGATTTTGAATTGATGCAGATAGTTGCAGATTTTCCGGGTACAGAGAACTAAAAATACCTTGTGCTAAAGTTTCAGCTACTCCTGGCAAAACAGGAATAGCTTCCATATCTAACTCCACACCCACTCTTTGCCCTTTCAACATTTCCAATAAATGTCCGACTAATCCAAATCCACTCACATCAGTACAAGCAGTCGCGCCATACTCTAATAACAACTGAGCAGCATTCTGATTAGAAACTAACATCGATCTAATCGCACTTTCAATCCAACGTCCTCTTGCTTTGAATCGCATATCCGCAGCAAATAACGTTCCTGTTCCCAAAGCTTTCGTTAATATCAACACGTCTCCCGGTTGCATCCCTCTCTTGTACAATAGTTTTTCTGGTGATGCTAAACCATTACAGGTGAGACCAAAAGCAAGCTCCTCTCCCTCCGTTGTATGACCACCCATTAACACAGCACCCGCTTGATTCAAAACTTCCGTTGCTCCTAATAATAATTGATATAAACTATCCTCCTGTTTAGTCGGAGCAGCATAGGGAATAGTAGCGATCGCCAATCCACTTTGAGGCATCGCTCCCATAGCAAACAAATCGCTCAAACAATGATTAGCTGTAATTTTTCCTAACAAATAGGGGTCATCCACCAATCCCCGAAAATAATCTATCGTTTGCACCATTACCCTATCCGTTGGCACCCTAACCACTGCAGTATCATCAGGCGTATCCAAACCAATCAAAATATCATCCCTCTTTATTTTCTGGGGAATTTTGTGCAGCACATTCTCCAAAACCCGACTACCAACTTTTGCTCCACAACCAGCACAGTGCATCGGGGAATCTTTCTTTCTGCTTTCTGCTTTTTGCTTTTTGCTTTCCATTGTCAGATTAGAGAATTTATCCATAAATTTACGATCAATCCGGTCTTTCCAACGCCAGAGTAACTGATAAGGACCAAAACCTATTTTGCCACGGGAAGCGATCGCCCGTTCGTCACCAGTACCAATCAAAATCAGGAATTTTTTCTGAGGTATAAATGACTTGAGCGGTTTTCCTAGGAGAGCGCGTTGCAGATTTTCAAATAAAGGTTTTCCCTGGCGCACCGCAAACACCCCAGCTTTGGGGCGAGAATGATTCACCATTGTTGCCACATCTCCTGCTGCAAAAACTTGGGGATGAGAAATTGACTGTAATTTATCATTGACCAAAATAAAACCTCTCGCATCTGTTGCCAAACCTGCTTGTTGTAACCAAGGTGCTGCCGATGCTTGAGTCACCCAAAACAGAATATTGCATTCTACTTCCAACCCTGAATCACAACGAACAATTTTGAGAGTAGAGTATGAAGGATAGGGCGTTTCATTCATTCCCGCATCCGTAGCAAAATCATTGTCAGCATTCATCCGTGCATCCGTGGCAAAATCCGTGTGAGCGACGACATTCCCAACATTTTCCTCTTTACCCAAACCACTATCGCTTGCTGTTGGAGATTGCCCCAAATTCATCCGTGCATCCGTGGCAAAATCACTGTGAGCGAGGACATTCCCAACATTTTCCTCTTTACCCAAACCACTATCGCTTGCTGTTGGAGATTGCCCCGAATTCATCCGTGCATCCGTGGCAAAATCCTTGTGAGCGACGACATTCCCAACATTTTCCTTAGAACCTAAACCACGATCGCTTGCTGTTTGAGATTGCCCCGAATTCATCCGTGCATCCGTGGCAAAATCCGTGTGAGCGACGACCTCCCCAACATTTTCCTCTTTACCCAAACCACGAGCGCTTGCTGTTGGAGATTGCCCCGAATTCATCCGTGCATCCGTGGCAAAATCTGTGTGAGCGACGACATTCCCAACATTTGCCTCTTTACCCAAACCACGAGCGCTTGCTGTTGGAGATTGCCCCGAATTCATCCGTGCATCCGTGGCAAAATCCGTGTGAGCGACGACCTCCCCAACATTTGCCTCTGTACCCAAACCACGAGCGCTTGCTGTTGGAGATTGCCCCGAATTCATCCGTGCATCCGTGGCAAAATCCGTGTGAGCGACGACCTCCCCAACATTTGCCTCTGTACCCAAACCACGAGCGCTTGCTGTTGGAGATTGCCCCGAATTCATCCGTGCATCCGTGGCAAAATCCGTGTGAGCGACGACCTCCCCAACATTTGCCTCTGTACCCAAACCACGAGCGCTTGCTGTTGGAGATTGCCCCGAATTCATCCGTGCATCCGTGGCAAAATCCGTCTGAGCGAGGACATTCCCAACATTTTCCTTAGAACCCAAACCACGAGCGCTTGCTGTTGGAGATTGCCCCGAATTCATCCGTGCATCCGTGGCAAAATCCGTCTGAGCGAGGACATTCCCAACATTTTCCTTAGAACCTAAACCACGAGCGCTTGCTGTTGGAGATTGCCCCGAATTCATCCGTGCATCCGTGGCAAAATCCGTGTGAGCGACGACATTCCCAACATTTTCCTCTTTACCCAAACCACGATCGCTTGCTGTTGGAGATTGCCCCGAATTCATCCGCGTATCCGTGGCAAAATCCGTGTGAGCGACGACCTCCCCAACATTTTCCTCTAAATGCAATACCACGCCACGACTTTTCAAAATTTTCTCAACTTCCTTTCCTACCCAACGATGACGTTCTGGTAATAATCTCGTGCCCCGCTGAAATAGATGCAATTCCAAATTATCAGTAGGTTGTTTAGCATTGCGATAAATCTGATGGAGATGACTTTCCACCGCGAAAGCTAACTCCACACCTCCTGCACCACCACCCACTATTCCGATTCGCATTTTCTGTGTTGGAGACTCAGAAACCATTGTTGTTATCTGATGCCAATAGCTGAGAAATTTTGATATAGGTTTGACTGCAATAGCATATTCTGTTGCCCCCGGTACAGTTAAACTAGCGGGAGTGCTACCAATATCAATGGAAAGTAAATCAAAATTTACAGGGGGACGGTTAGCACAGAGTACCTGATTTTTCTCCAGGTCTAAACCTATAGCGCGGTCTACAAATATTCTAGCGCCTGCAAATTTAGCGAGGGGGCGCAGATCGATGTGACATTGGTCAAAGTTGTATAAACCCGCCACATATCCAGGCAACATCCCGGAATAGGGAGTGTGATATACATCTGTAATGAGAGTTAGTCTAACTCCTGGTATAGGGTTCATGGCAAATTTTCGGATAGCGATCGCATGACTATGACCGCCTCCTATTAACACTAAGTCCGTTTCTGTTGGTATGGATGATTTCATATAATTAGGGAGTAGGGAATAGGGAGTAGTAGAGACGTTGCATAACAAAAATGCGTTTTCCGTTCCGGAATGCTCCGCAAACATGTCACGCAGCGTTTAATGTCAGCTCTTAGCTGAAAACGTCCCTACGGAGTAAAAATGTAGGTTGGGTTGTAGCTTGCTTCCGCGTAGCGGTACGACAGTGTTAGCGGAGCTTCCCGAAGGGAAACCCAACACGCTTGTTATGATTAGCTTTCGCACTCAACCCAACCTACTGGCGTGTCAAGCTTGAAAATGTGGATTAAAAAACCTAACCCCCCAACCCCATTCCCTGCAAGGGAAGGGGGAACATCACTCCCCTCTCGTCGCAGGAGAGGG
>NZ_JAAHHT010000126.1 GCF_010672085.1 Okeania sp. SIO3I5 | reverse complement strand
GGAGGTGTGGGAGGTGGGGGAGGTGTGGGAGGTGTGGGAGGTGGGGGAGGTGTGGGAGGTGTGGGAGGTGTGGGAGGTGTGGGAGGTGTGGGAGGTGTGGGAGGTGTGGGAGGTGTGGGAGGTGTGGGAGGTGTGGGAGAAATAATTTTTCCTTGATTTTTCTGCCTCGCTCTGCCCCAAAGTCCTCACTTTATGCAGCTAAATCAACCGAAAAACTGGTACTTTTTCAGGACTTAAAATGGCTAAAACCTTGAACTGTAAATGCTTTGATATTTAATCAGCAAGCCCTAAATATTAGACTTCTCCAAAATAAATATAGTAAATTACCGAATAATTAATAATTCAATAATTAAATAATTCAGGTTAAATGCCTCCCCTTTTAAGGGGAAAAAGCGGTTGGCAAGCGGAGCAGTCCGTTAGGATGGGATGGATGGGTTACCGGCGCCATATCCAATCAACCAAGAGAAATAAATTTTGGTAGTCCTGCATTGTAATGGTGAAAATATATATTTTTTAATTTCTTCCCACACGGACCACACTCCCCACACCTCCCACACTTCCCACACTCTCTCTACCATTCCTCAGCACCACCACCTAAATTTTTTCCTTTGAGTCAATCCTCTTCCTTTTAGGGAGAGGTAATTATCCATTATCATTATCATTATCCATTAATAAAGAGCCTAATTATAACTTTTCAAGCGAAATCGTAGCTCTTCCGGAGGAGACACTTAACGAAGTCAAAAGTCAGAAGTCAGAAGTCAGAAGTTGTTTTTGTAACGGGGATTTGAGCAAGCCTCCAAAAACATTTCGCTGATACTGGCGGAGTTGCGCGAACCCTGTTTGATATAGAATCCGGTTATATAATATATGTTCATAATTCTATCTACACTTTCTACTCCCCATCTCCCCATCTTCCCATCTCCCCATCCCCCCATCTCCCCAACTATATAACAAGTATTCAACCCGATCTTATATGATAATCAAGACTTATATCAACAGCACTAAGGCCATGCGAACCCAGAAACCGGGTTTTTTCGTCAATGTTTATTGTTGAAAACAACGATTTATCCTAAAAACCCGCTTTCTTTGCGTAAGTCCTGATCAAGTAACATTAATTAACCCCAGTGTAGGGACGTTGCATAAGGGTGTCCCTAGGAGGTTGGGAAAAGATTGTTTATTACAGTTATTTAATGAGACATGATATACTGACTACTAAAAATCATCAGGACTAAAGCCAGGTGAACCCAGAAACCCGGTTTCTCGTAGACATCTATTCCCAAAACAAGGATTTATCGTAGAAACCGGGTTTCTTTGCGTAAGTTCTAAATCATAAAATCATATAGAATCCGGTTATATAGTATATGTTCATTATTAAATCGGACCATTTCCCCATCTCCCCCAACAATACACTCTTGTATTCAACCGGATTTGATATTACTCCTTACTCCTTACTCATTACTCATTACTCCTTACTCATTACTCCTTACTCCTTACTCCTTACTCATTACTCATTACTCCTTACTCCTTACTCCTTACTCCTTACTCCTTACTCATTACTCATTACTCATTACTCATTACTCCTTACTCATTACTCATTACTCCTCAGTAATACGATAACTAATTACCTGGATTCTATATCAGATCATGTCCGCTGGTATGGTCGCGTGTAAACCGGCACAGGCAAGATGCCTATTCCACAAGGTGAATATCTACAGGAAATTTAAGTTTTTTTCTTCCTCTTAAGTATTCTTCCTCCCTGTTCCCTGTTCCCTGTTCCCTGTTCCCTACCTTTGCATACAATACCGATGCTACCGGACATGATATCAATTATCCCACAGAAATCATCAATTCTTTTCCCCTACTCCCTACTCCCTACTCCCTCTTTTCTGGGGATGTCTATTAGATAATAGTAAAATCATCATTTACATTCACAGCAGTAATCCCACTAACATCTAATTCTGCGAGAATTTGCGAGTCATCACCAACTGTATTATCTCCAGTAGCATCATAAATTAGATAAGTTTTGCTGTCCTGTTCATACAAAAATAAACCGGGACTTCCGGTTAAAACATTTTCAGAAATATCGGTAGTTTGTACGTTGGTGGCGATATTATCTACAGATGGAATAACTGTACTAGAAAATGCAAGGGTATCTCCACCAACTACACCTAAATCATCAAAACCGGTAATGCGATCAAACAAACCAGTCTCAATAGCAGCACTTATAGAAGTAGCATTGCCTGCATTAAAGTTTGCTCCACCGCCATCATTGGAACTGGTGTAAACAAAGGTGTTGTCGCCATTATCATCAGACAGGGTATCTGCTCCGAGACCTCCGATCAAGGTATCGTTATCATCACCGCCATCTATGGAGTCGTTACCATCACCACCCACTAAGCTGTCATTATTATCATTTCCTGCTAAGGTGTCGTTACCTCCTAAACCTTCAAGAGTATCGTTGCCTGCATCACCATCAAAATTATCATTCAACTCACCACCAACAAGGGAGTCAGCAGCATTTGTAACATCCAGAATATTCACTGTAACAGTAGCAGTAGCTTGGTCGGTACCATCAGTAATGGTATATTGAAAAATGTCAGTACCAGTTCCCAGACTTTCTATTGAATTGTATTCAACTAGAGTTCCATTCTTGCCCAAAATGCCCAAAATAGTGCCGTCACTATTGTTAAGAACATCAATTGATAGGTCGTCTCCATCAACATCGCTGTCATTTGCAAAAATGTCAATTATCAACTCATTCCCTAAATTAGTAAATACAGGTCCATCATCAACGGCAATGGGTGGGTCATTGACTGGGGTAACATTAATACTAATAACTTGAGTAGCAGAATTATTTTCATCGTTGCCGTCATCAACTATATAGCTGAAATTTCCGGCATTTCCGTTAGCATTTGCAACAGGAACAAATGTTAATGATGTTAGTTGATCTGTGGTTAACTGTTGACCAATAGTTACGGCAGTATTATCTGATAACACTACTTGTCCTATTTCTGCATTGGGAATACTGTCAACAGTAATAGTGAAGGTATCACCATTAGGGTCAGTCGGTGCTGGAATATTTAAGGGTGCAGTAGTATCTTCGTCCAAGGTAACAGGTTTATTAGCTTCTACTTCAGGAGCTAGGTTAGCTTCAACAATATTGATATTTAACAACTGACTGGTAGTTCCTCCGTCTTGGTCTGTCACTAGGAAGTTAAAGCTATCGGTACCAATACTGCTAGTAGTAGTTGCATAACTAATTTCTCCATTATCAAGATTTTCCTGAGTGAATGTGCTGCCTACTGCTAAAGTTTCCCCTCCCTGTTGGAGTTCGCCTAAAGTTGGCAGTTGAGTCAGAGTATATTGTAGGGAAGCGGGGGTGGCAGTTTCCACATCGGGGTCGATAAATTGGAGATTTTCTGTAGCTACAACTTGAGTTTCACCAATAGTAACGTTTAGGTCTGTAGTTGTACCAACAGGAGGATCGTTGACTCGAATATTAAAGGTGTCTGTAACTTGACCGCCATTAACATCGATAACTTGGAAACTAAATGAGTCATCGTTTGTATTACTACCTGTGTGTTGGTAGATCACTAAACCACTATTGATATCTTCTTGGGTGAAAGTATTTGTGGGGTTGTCCGACTGTTGTAATGTTCCTGCTGTTGGTTCGGTGGTGACTGTGTAGGTAAAGGTGTTTGTACCGTTATCCCCATCGGTTGTCTGCAAGAAATTCTGATTTATAGTTCCTGTTTCCCCAAGGTTGATGAGCAGTTCGTTATTATTAGTAATTGCGGGAATGTCATTTACTAAGATATTAGCGGTGCCAACTCCTTCACTAAAAGCATTTGTGCCACCTATAGTTGAAATTTCTGTTAACTGGGTTGTATTACTACTACCATCGGTGGTATCCCAAGCACGAAATTCAATAGTGGCATTTCCGAAGAAGTCGGTGTTAGGAACAAAACGGAGGCGGTCGCTTTCTGTAGCTGTTAATAAAGTGGTACTACTATTACTGACGTCTACCCAGTTTGTACCACTATCAAAGGAATACTGCCAGAGACCGTTGCTATTGTCAATTTGAGTAATAGCTATTCCGCTACTTGCACCTCCGTCAGCATCGGTTACTGCACCAGCAATAATATCGGTAATGGGAGTACCAGCATTATTAATCTCATTTTCATTGATAGTAGTTAGGGCGATATCTCCTGAGTCTGTTAGGACTGGTGCATCGTTTAATGCTTCTACTGCTACAGATATAGTACCTGTTTGAGTAGCAGTATCATTATTTGCGGTTTCGGTTGCTGTTGCTGTTACTGTTAAGTCAAAACTAAATGTTGTTCCTGTTTCTTGGTCTCCAGGAGGTGAGATGGTTAAATTTTCTAGTTCTTCTGGAGTTAATTCCCAAGTGCCATTACCTACATTTGTTCCTGCTGAGAGAGTTGCTGCATCTGGCACTCCTGAAATAGCAATAGATAGAGTCTCGGAACTGCTTGTATCTACTAAACTAGAAGTTATACCGAGGGGTAGAGCGTCTTGATCTGTACCTGATACGGAAGATGTGGATATCTCTAGGTTAGGAGTATCGGCAACGGGAGTTACATTAATCGTCACATTTGCTGTATCTGTTAACCCTTCGCTATCGGCAACAGTATAAGTGAAACTTTCTGAACCACTGAAATTCTCATTCGGGGTGTAAATAAAACTGTCTGCTGTTTCTTCTAACGTACCATTTTGGATGTTATCAGCAGCAAATTCTGTAATTGTAATTTCGTCCCCATCAGGATCTGTGTCATTTCCCAACAAGTCAGACCGAAGGATAGTTATTGCTGTATCTTCGTTGGTTGAAAATTCATCATCATTAGCAACAGGAGAATTATTCAGAGGAATTACCTCCACAGCGATCGCTCCCGAATCTGAAACTGTATCACTATTATCTGTTTCTGTTGCCGTTACTGTTACTGTTAAGTCAAAGTTTAATACTTCTGTTTGTTCCTCTTGAGAAGGTGTCAGGGTTAAATTTTCTAATTCTTCTGGTGTTAACTCCCAAGTACCGTTACCTTGATTTGTTCCAGCAGAAAGAGTTGCTCCATCTGGCACTCCTGAAATAGTAATAGATAGAGTTTCGGAATCATCAGTATCTACTAAACTAGCAGTAATATCTAGAGATATTTCTTGATCTTGGTTGCCCGAAACAGAAGATGTGGATATCTCTAGGTTAGGAGTATCCGCAACGGGAGTCACATTAATAGTCACATTTGCTGTATCTGTTAATCCTTCGCTATCGGCAACAGTATAAGTGAAACTTTCTGAACCACTGAAATTCTCATTTGGCGTATAAATGAAACTCTCTGCTGTTTCTTCCAACGTACCATTTTGGATATTATCAGCAGCAAATTCTGTAATTGTAATTTCCTCACCATCAGCATCTGTATCATTTGCCAACAACTCCGACTTATCAATAGTTATAGCTGTATCTTCGTTGGTTGATAATTCATCATCCTCGGCAACAGGAGAATTATTCAGAGGAATTACCTCCACAGCGATCGCTCCCGAATCTGAAACTGTATCACTATTATCTGTTTCTGTTGCCGTTGCTGTTACTGTTAATTCAAAGTTTAATACTTCTGTTTGTTCCTCTTGAGAAGGTGTCAGGGTTAAATTTTCTAATTCTTCTGGTGTTAACTCCCAAGTACCGTTACCTTGATTTGTTCCTGCAGAAAGAGTTGCTCCATCTGGCACTCCTGAAATAGTAATAGATAGAGTTTCGGAATCATCAGTATCTACTAAACTAGCAGTAATATCTAGAGATATTTCTTGATCTTGGTTGCCCGAAACTGAAGATGTGGATATCTCTAGGTTAGGAGTATCCGCAACGGGAGTCACATTAATAGTCACATTTGCTGTATCTGTTAATCCTTCGCTATCGGCAACAGTATAAGTGAAACTTTCTGAACCACTGAAATTCTCATTTGGCGTATAAATGAAACTCTCTGCTGTTTCTTCTAACGTACCATTTTGGATATTATCAGCAGCAAATTCTGTAATTGTAATTTCCTCACCATCAGCATCTGTATCATTTGCCAACAACTCCGACTTATCAATAGTTATAGCTGTATCTTCGTTAGTTTCAAATTCATCATCATTAGCAACAGGAGAATTATTCAGAGGAATCACCTCCACAGCGATCGCTCCCGAATCTGAAACTGTATCACTATTATCTGTTTCTGTTGCCGTTACTGTTACTGTTAAATCAAAGTTTAATACTTCTGTTTGTTCCTCTTGAGAAGGTGTCAGGGTTAAATTTTCTAATTCTTCTGATGTTAACTCCCAAGTACCATCACCTTGAGCGGTTCCTGCGGAAAGGGTTGCTCCATCTGGCACTCCTGAAATAGTAATAGATAGAGTTTCGGAATCATCAGTATCTACTAAACTAGCAGTAATATCTAGAGATATTTCTTGCTCTTGGTTGCCCGAAACTGAAGATGTAGATATCTCTAGGTTAGGAGTATCGGCAACGGGAGTCACATTAATCGTCACATTTGCTGTATCTGTTAACCCTTCGCTATCGGCAACAGTATAAGTGAAACTTTCTGAACCACTGAAATTCTCATTTGGCGTATAAATGAAACTCTCTGCTGTTTCTTCCAACGTACCATTTTGGATATTATCAGCAGCAAATTCTGTAATTGTAATTTCCTCGCCTTCAGGATCTGTGTCATTTGCCAATAACTCAGACTTATCAATAGTTATAGCTGTATCTTCGTTAGTTTCAAATTCATCATCAGTTGCGTCGGGGGCAGTGTTTGCAGGTTCAATATCAATATTTAATAACCCACTGGTAGTACCACCGTCTTGATCTGTGACAACATAACTAAATGTATCTGTACCAACCTCTTCGCTTTGGTAAGTCAGATTTCCTTGGTTAATATCTTTTTGAGTGAAAGTATCTGCTACTTCCAGAGTCGCACTGTCTAGTTTTAATACCCCGGTGGTTGGCAGTTCAGTAATTTCATAAACTAGAGTTGCTGCACCTGCATCAGTATCAGGATCTTCTGCTAGTAAATTTTCGTTACTAATTTCTCCCTCGCCGCTTTCACTAACTGTTAAGTTATTGGTAGTCAAATTTGGTGGTACGTTAACTCGAATATTGAATGTAGTTGTAGTCTCTGCTCCGACTTGATCCGACACGCTGAAACTAAACGAATCATTTTTAGTATTGTTTTGAGTATGCTCGTAACTTAGCAAACCATTATCTAGATCATCCTGGGTAAAACTGGTGAAACTCCCTCCATCAAGTAACAAATTACCACGACTCGGCAACTCTGTCACTGTATATATTAAGGTAGTTTCACTATTGTCAGTTGTTTCTAGGAAAGTATTATCTATTTTTCCTATTTCGTTTGTATTTACCACCAACTCCGCATTTGTTGCCACCACAGGAAAATCATTCAGGGTAATATCAATTAAAGCAGTATCAGTTTGAGCATCCCCTTCCCCTGTATTTCCTTGGTCATTTACCGAGATACTGATAGAATCACTACCAGAGTTGTTCCCATTGATAGTGCGAGCATCCTGCTCGGGTATATAAGTCAGAGTATTAAGAGATTGGTTGATATTTTCTAAAGTTCCTGTAAATACCATCTGACTATCTGCTTTGCCATCACCAGTCGTAAAGGTCAAACCAGAAGTAGACTCAAGAGTTAAATTACTCTCAATATCTTCAGAATTAGTAGTTTCTAGGGTAACTTCTAATTCTTCCTCTCCCGCATCAGGATCGCTAACTTCAATACCAACTATTTCTAACTCTTCCCCTTCATTAACCAGTTGTTGAGCGTCAGAAATTACAATTTCTGGCGGATCGTTTACATTAATTAAGCTGATAGTAAATGACTCGGTGAAACTTTCTCCAGCGTTGTCAAAAGTTCTGACTTGGATATCAAAGCTGTCTTCTTCCTCAAAATCAAAACTTGCTCCCTCCGCTACAACTAGCAGATCGCCTTGTTCATCATCAAAAGCAAACCGCCCCTCAGCATCATCAATTAATCTGTATTCATGGGCATCATCCACATCTGAATCTACTGTGGTAAATGTACCAATAACTGTACCTGCTTCACTGTTTTCTTCCACACTATTGTTATCTAACTGAATATCTGTGGGAGGTTCATTCAGAGATGGTGGTGTCACTTCACCTGGATCTGGAGTTACAGGTGGTGCCGTCGTTACAGGTGGTGCCGTCGTTACAGGTGGTGCCGTCGTTACAGGTGGTGCCGTCGTTACAGGTGGTGCCGTCGTTACAGGTGGTGCCGTCGTTACAGGTGGCGCTGTCGTTACAGGTGGCGCTGTCGTTACAGGTGGCGCTGTCGTTACAGGTGGCGCTGTCGTTACAGGTGGCGCTGTCGTTACAGGTGGTGCCGTCGTTACAGGTGGCGCTGTCGTTACAGGTGGTGCCGTGTTAACTGGTTGTGGGAAGAAGTTATTAGGGTTGAGAGTGGTACTATCAACTCCAATTAAAATAGCTAAAGTCTCACCGTTGGAATTCCGAATAATAGTGTCACCACCCTCATCAGATAATTCTAAGTTTTCAAATATCAGACCTCCCTCCAAACTAATCAGGTCTTCAGCAGTATTAAAATCAGTAACAGTATATAAATTATCAGGTTCATCAAAATCTACAATTACAAAACTATCTTCACCCTCACCTCCAGTCAAAGTATCATCACCTCTACCACCTATCAATAGATCGTCACCCTGACCTCCATCAATAGAATCATTTCCCCTACCCCCTGAGAGGAAATCATTTCCTTCCCCTCCATCAAAGGTATCGTTTCCTCGTTCCCCATTAAGAGTATCGCTACCCTCACCTCCTAATAACAAGTCATCATCTTTACCTCCAGATAAAGAATCATCCCCCGTACCACCATCAAGAGTATCATTACCTCGGTTTCCTGATAGAGAATCATTATCCTCATCTCCTGAAATACTATCGGCATCTTCACCACCACTAATCAGGTCTAAACCCAAACCACCAGAAATTATATCGACGCCACTTCCACCCAAAAGTGTGTCATTCCCGGCATCACCAACTACAGTATCATCACCTCTATCCCCAGAAACAAAATCGTTATCTTCTCCTCCTGCTACATCATCGCTTTCTCTACCACCATAAATAACGTCTCTACCTTCTCCCCCTCGGACTGTATCTGAGTCGCGATCGCCAAATAGTGAATCATTTCCCGCATCACCTAAAACTGAGTCTTCACCTCTACCACCCCGTAGACTGTCATCTCCTGCACCACCACTAACGGTATCATTACCCCGGTTACCGTTAATTTGGTCGTTACCATCTTGGCCAAGTAAAGAGTCACTTTCGTCTTGGCCAAATACAGTATCATTTCCACCAAGTGCGGAAAAGGTATCACTGAAGGCGCTGCCAAATGCTAGATCATCTCCATCTGTTCCTACTGCTTCTCCCCCAGGAAGCAAAATGCCTCCTCCCGATGGTGTTGGTGTAGGAGTTGGTGTAACAACAGGTGGTGCTGTTGTCGGTGGTGCTGTTGTGAGTTGTGCTGCTGTTGTCGGTGGTGCTGTTGTGAGTTGTGCTGCTGTTGTCGGTGGTGCTGTTGTGACTGGCGGTTCCGTAATTACTATAAAGCTGCCAGAACCATCAAAGAAACCTACTAGAGGACCTATTTGAACTATCTCGTTGCCATTGGGAGTTGTAGGTACTGGGGTTGTTACTGGTGGTGCTGTTGTTACTGGTGGTGCTGTTGTTACTGGTGGTGCTGTTGTCGCTGGTGGTGCTGTTGTCGCTGGTGGTGCTGTTGTTACTGGTGGTTGTGTTGTTACTGGTGGTGCTGTTGTCGCTGGTGGTGCTGTTGTTACTGGTGGTGCTGTTGTCGCTGGTGGTGCCGTTGTTGCTGGTGGTGCCGTTGTCGCTGGTGGTTGTGTTGTTACTGGTGGTGCTGTTGTCGCTGGTGGTGCTGTTGTTACTGGTGGTGCTGTTGTCGCTGGTGGTTGTGTTGTTACTGGTGGTGCTGTTGTTGCTGGTGGTTCTGTTTCTGGTAATGGTTGTAATGGAAGAAAACCCCCATCATCAGTGCGGAAACCTAATCTCCCATCTGGTCCTATTTCTGGAATTGCTCCGAATGCTGTGCCCATTTTTCTACCTCTTAATAAATATATAAAGTTTTCTAGTATGAAACAATATTACTCAATATCTTTTCGTTTATTTAGTTGTATCAAGGCTTACCCACAACCACTATATCTAGTAAGGGCGAATGCCATTCACCCCTACAGATGGGATATAATTTGATATTTTACGTAAGTCCTGTGTACAATATGGTGATCTAGAAATTCCCACAGTTATGAGGTACATTTACGATCCCCCATTATCCCCCTTTTTAAGCTATGCTTTATAAACATCTTTCTCTTTTCATAAAACTTGACAACATAGAGGAGTTATGTTTAAGTCTTGAATCGGCTTTTTCAGGAGAAAAGAGTATTTTTCAATACACTTTTTTATGAATGTAGACAGAATTCTTCCTCCCCCTCCTCCCCCTCATCCCCATCCTCCCCACCCTCCCACAAGGGTTTCAAGAGTTCCTTATAAGGGATAGCTTTTTAAGGGGGACCTTGAAGACTCCCTCTTTTTAAGGGGGCAGGGGGAGATATAGAAATGTACCCCATGCATTAAAGAACTGCTATATTTTTAACCATAAAATTAGTATTATTACATATTCTTGATAATTTTTATAATTCCAAAGTTACTGGAATTAATTAGGAAAGTTAAACTATGACTAATTAGCCTCAATCATAAATTTACTTAGTTTATTTTTTGTACAACTTTTTATTTTAACAACTTTTTTGCTGTTTGACAATTAATTTCAGAAATGTATCAAGAAATTGTGGGAATCGTCAAAGGTGATTAATCTAGGGATAACTTCTAAAGTAGTCTGATAATCTCACAAAGATAATTTGACCCTCAACTAATTTAGTCCCGTAGTCCATCTGAGTTTCTGTTAGTGTTTGGACTTTTTCCAAGTTTGCAACCCTCAGAGACATAAATAATCTCCTGTTACTATTTGAGACTGTTGATGGAATTATAGCAAAAAAACTATTGGGAAAGCAACAGGGGGAATAGGGATGGCGATCGCTCCTGTTATCAAAAAAAGGTGGTGGTGCTGAGGAATGGTAGAGAGAGTGTGGGAGGTGTGGGAAGTGTGGGAAGTTGGTTCGTGTGGGAAGAAATTACAAAACTTATGTATCTTCGCCATTCCTCAGTAGGACTACCAAAAAAAATAATCCCAAAATATGATGTAGCGGCGATTTCGTTCCGAATGCTGTCGCTTTCCGCGTAATTAGGAGCATGACAAACGGAAATCGCCCCTACAGTGGTCTACCAAAATGAAAACTGCTGTAATTCTGCGGTTGTCAAGATTTTGTCGGAGCTATTGAGAGGCGATTACGATTATCCTCTTAACTCTCGATGGTGTTATCACCTCTTGTGTAATAGATGGATTATTGGAAAGCGAGCGCTTTTTGAGCTGAGGTTGAAAACAACAAAAGTCAGAGCGACCGCTATTACCAACAAGCTACCGTAATCCCGCAGTGTTAAAGATGCAACATCGCTTTTTTATACACAGACAAGATGCCTGTTCTACGAAGATATCGCTTTTACTCCTCTTCCTCAAAGATTGGCGGCCAAAGCTCGGAAATTGATATCTCCCAACCTGGGAAGAGTTCTGGAATGGTCAAAATGTCATCGCCAGCAAGTTCAACGGTATCTCCTGTGGGACGATAAATTGCTACTGTTTCTTCGTCGGGATCGATTAAAATTGCTACTTGCACTCCCAGTTCGATATATTTCTTGAGTTTCTTTTGCAGCGGAGGGATGCGTTCGCGGAGCGTTGCGTCAGCATTATCGCTTTGAGACTTGATTTCTACTGCTAAATCTGGAACCATTTCTGCAAAGTAACGGATACTACGTCGCAAGCGTTCTGCCTTGACAAAAGAAACATCTGGTGCTTTGAGGTTGCTATCGGGTAGAATAAAGCCTCCTGCGGAGTCGAACACCCGCCCCAGACGACGAGGATTTACCCAGGCATAAATAGAACCGCCTAAACGCATAGTTATTTCGCTTGATACAATGTCTGATGGTCCCATGACTAATATTTTTCCACTTTCTAGTTCAAATTGATAGTCAAAACCCGCTTCTTTAGCTAGGGTTTGCAGTATTTCTAGGTCTTTGACTGTTACGTTGGACATATTTCTCCTATTATGTATAGGTTTGTGGCTATTCTAGCATATTTGGGGGTAATGGGTTTCGAGGTTGGTAGTAGCGATCGCGCATCCGTAAGGCTGCGATATTGCTTCTTTGGATAAAAAAATATGATGTAGGGGCGATTTCTTAACTAAATCAAAATCAGTTGTGTTATAATTTTTTTTGTCAATCTAATTCTACTACCAATGGTTTCATCCAAATTACTAGAACTGGAAAATGCAATTAATAACTTATCCATGGAGGAGAAAATATGGTTATTAGAAAAAATCGTTGTTCAAATGCGAAAATTAACAGAAGCTTCTAATTTTCAACAACAACTAAATTTAGAATCGGGCAATCTAAATGCCAATTCTGAGGACGACCCTTTGATTGGTTTGTTTGCTGGTTCCCCAGATTTAGCTACTAATTCTGAGGAGATTTTACAAGCAGAAATCACGGATAAATTGGGATGAACTTACAAAGAAATGTCTAGGTAGGAGCGATCGCCTCTAGAATAAGTATTTTTTCTGCTGTTAACTGCTATAATATTAATTAGTTATTTTATCAACTCACAAATGCACGTCATTAGCTATCGACGTTTAAGGGAATATGCTGGCAAACATAACGATTGTAATGAACCTTTGGATAACTGGTATAAAGTTGCTAGATTTTCAGCATCTAGCTATAAGATAGAGGTACTGATAACTGTTAACTGATAACTGATAACTGATAACTGAAATGACCCCTACTTTTAGCTCGCAAAAATATAGCGATTTATTGGTAAAATACCAGCCGAAACTAATTAAAACAGAGGATGAAAATGAACGAGCGCTCGCAGTTGTAGAGGAGTTGATGCACGTTCAAAATCGCACTCCAGAAGAGGATACTCTTTATGAGTTATTGATTGTTTTAATTGAGAAATTTGAGGAAGATTTTTATCGTCCCGGTGCCTCATGTTCTCCTCATTCAATGTTACTATTTTTAATGGAACAACAAAACGTAAAACCTGAAGATTTAGTGGGGGTTGTTGGTTCGGAGGATATGGTGTTTGAGTTGGTTAATGGTAGCCGTGAGATTGGCAACGAATTGGCTGAAGTTTTGGGCGATGTTTTTAAGGTTGATTCTAGTTTATTTGCACGATAATTAATAGGAGCAATCGCCCTATTATCAAAAAAATAATGAATAAAAATGAATAAATATGTAGGGGCATCTATGCGAATCGCCCCTAGATTAGGGAATGGTTCAGGGGCGATCGCTTCTTTTGCTCAGGTTGAAAATAATAAAAATCTGAGCGATCGCTTGACAAATGACCAACAATCTAATCGCTGGATGGATTCAATTTCTTTGATATTTAGCCAAATTTCAGATACCTCGGTTTAGGTTTTCTAATGAATAAATTATGTAGGGGCGATTCGCTTGCTCGCCTCTACAAATAAATTGATCGCCTCTTGGGCAGAAATTGAAAACCCCAAAAATCGGAGCGATCGCCTGACTAATTACCAAGAAGCTACGGACTTCGAGCAGCCTTACGGATGCAATATCGCTTTTTTCTTGTCAGATGAGGCATCGCAACGATAAAATAATCCACTTAATTTCTTTGAACAGCTCTAATATAGCCACCTAAAAAAAACAGTTGATTCCTTACTTCTTCTGCGGAGACGGTTTCTATCAAATTCATAAGTCCGCCCAAGATATCGCCCGTAGAGTATCGTTGCTGATCTATAAGAATAATCCCCCCATGAGTCCGATTTTCCATCATAAAGATAGAATGTAAACGACAAAAATCGGCTATATTATGACTGAATAAAACCCGTTCTTCCTTTGTAGTGTAGGGGTGATTCGCGAATCGCCCCTACAAATATCGCCCCTCCAGTTGTTTGCAGCTCGTTGACAGTGCGTACATCTACTCCCCGGTTTCGCAAAGCTGTGACAAGCACCATATCCATTGCATCTTCGTCGAAATATAAACGAATTTGACTCATTATATGCCTGCCTTATGTTCGGCTTCAAAACGATGATAATCAGCTTCTTCTGCTACCAAATACTCTTCAATTTCATTTTGATTAGCATAGTAGTATGCCAATGCAGCATGAATTTGTGCTAAGTTCAAATGGCCAAAACGATAGCCTATTTCTTCTGGTGTTAGACCGCGTTTGTGCCAGACGACAATTCGCTGCACTGAGACTTTGGTACCTGCTATTCGAGGGCGATCGCCACAAGTTTCGGGAGTGCGGACAATAAGCGTTCCGATATCAATAATAGCTGTCATTTTTACCTCAATCCTCAATGGATTTGGAACTAGACTATTGTAACATTAATTCTGCGGTTGTCAAGATTTTTGCGGAGCCATTGAGAGGCGATCGCTTCTTTTGCTCAGGTTGAAAATAACAAAAGTTAGAGCGATCGCTTGACTAATGACCAAGAATCTACTCGGTGGAAGGATTCAATTTGTTTGATATTTGGCCAAATTTAGATACCTCTGATTGGGTTGTCTTATGAACAAATAAGATGTAGGGGCGATTCGCGAATCGCCTCTACATTGAGAAATGATTCGGGGGCGATCGCTCTTTGGGAAATAATTGAGATTTTAGGTTGAGCGATCGCTCCCCTGTATTATTCCCTAGACTACCTCATCTTTTTCTGCAATACCGAACTTAGCGAGCGCAAACGCTACAAGACCTGTCACGATAGGATATCCTACAATATCATCTAGAAAACCAACTCCTGTAATATTATTACCAATAAACCAGACAGCGCCCACAACAGCTGTAATTATGGCTGCTGCACCAACAAGATATCCGAACCCGTCCGCAATACCTTTTATCAATTCTTCAACATCTGGATTTTGATCCAAGAATACTTCGTAGGCAGTTTTTAGTTCTTCTACAGAGTCTACTAATATGTTGACAAACTTTACAACCTTTTCAGGGGCAGTACCTTCTATTTTCCTATGATATCTCGCGTCTAAGGTATGCCCTGCAGATGCCTCAAAGTTTGCGCCATCATTAAAAAAGCTTTTCTGAAAAATATTTGCAGTAGCTTTTAACTCTATTTTTCCTGTATAAAAGTTTCCATCAATACCAGCTGAAAGTTCAATCAAATCATCTCCTACTCCTAAACTAACTTTTTTGTCTTCACCAAATTCGACTGTTAGTAAATTACCCAATAGGTTGTTAATCTGCAGATTATCCCCGTCTAAAATAACATCAGAACCCCCTATTTTTAGGGCACTATCTACTTTAATTTTGTGTTCTCCTTCTACTAGATATTTGCCAATAGGAAGCCAAACTTCTTGGCTAACGGATCTAGACGCTTCATACCCAACAATAGGAATTTTCACACCAATAGGAGAATCTGGTAAAGGTTCGGGGCTTGGCTTACTGTTGCCATCATCAGAATTATTCGACCCACTAGAATCTCCAGCATTGCTACCACCGGAATTATTCGACCCACTAGAACTTCCAGCATTGCTGCCACTGGAATTACCACCAGTAGAACCATTAGCTGTTTCTACCTTGGGATTTGTCCAGCCGTTAGCATTTTTAACACTCTTCCAACCACTGATTCCGACCTCGCTACTAGCTCCTAACCTGTCTCCGTTTGATTCCAGAATCCTTACCTCTATCTCTCGGGTATTGGTATTTCGTCGTGATTCCATGACTATTCCTGTGTGTCCTTCTGGAACCCCCTCTGTACCTGGAAACGAAATCACAGCACCATAACTTGGCCAGCCAGTTGTAGTGTACGGTCCGAAATAGTTCTTAAATTGACTAGCAACATTTCTCGCAGTATCCTTTCCATCACCATAATATCTCCTGCGAGTCCTTTCGTCGTCTGTTTCAAGAAAAACATCCTGAAGATAACGAGCAATCAGAGTAACACACTCGCCCTGATATTGACCGGGGAAATCTTCGTCTGCTCGACGAATACCCCTTTCACCGTTCATCTCTCGGAAGAATCTTTCCATTGCTTCAGAAGTGGCACCGCCGCCACCACCAAACAAAGGAACCCCATCCTTATCAAACCCCTCGTAACTACTACCATTCCAAGTAATATAACCATGAGCAAAATCTTGACGGATACCTGTAGAAGAGGGATACTCCCCAGTAGTAGGCGGACCCAAAGGCCCTTTAATCCCGTCTGTCTCCAGATAATATTCACGAATACTACCATGCAGAGGGAAAGTCCCGTGACTGCTGCTGACAATCGAACCACGTTCAAAAATCTGAAAATCAGAACCATCGTAATGTTGAACGCCCCCAGTTGGCTTACCCAAAATACCCCGGATTTCGCCATCTTTATAAAGCTTGTAAATATTCCCATCAACCTTATGCCCGTCGATAACAATACCCACATCATCGGTCGCATTAACCACCAACTTGTAATTAGTCGAATCACCCCGATTATCAGGAGCTTTCACCCGCAGATAATAATTACCATTCGGAGGAATCACCACATTACCATAGCGATCGCCACCCCCTTCATCAAACTCCAGCAACGAAATCACATTACCATTTTCATCCAGCACATCAATATGAGGACCTGCCGTCAACTCCCGCAAAGCAAACTGCAAGCGGAACTCCCGGTTATCGGTCGTAAACTTGTAAAAATCCACATTATCGCCCTTATTCCAACCGACAAAATCCTCAAGCTCCAGGCGCTTACCGCTCACATCTCCCAAATCCCTAGCAGTCTCCAGACTATTACCCGCCTGATCCATATTCATCACCAAATCATACTTGCCGCCAGAGGGAGAATCATCCTCCAAAAACACCCGCACCATATAATTGCCAGGAGGCAAATTCTCATAGCGGGCGTACAGATTATCATCACCTTCAGTAAAATGCGGTGTCACAAACTCGCTATTAACAATGCCACCACCCCGATCTCGACGCAACTCGAAATAGACATTCCCCTGTTTCTGCTTCGACTTCAAATGGAAATCCCTGACACCATCCCCAACAGTAAAGCGGTAGAATGCCTCATCCTCCCCAACACTTCGGTTCTGGAACTCGTGGCGACCATTGAATTCTCCCAACTCCTCAGACATTTGAGTAGTCAACACATAATTCGTACTGGTATCCCCCTCCGGCAGCAACCGCAAATAATAATGCCCCTCGTCGAGAGTCACATCCCCGTAAGTACCGTCAAAATAGTTTAACGGCAGCACTCGGTTATCCTGATCCAAAATTTCCGCCTTAATCTGAGAACCCGGTTCCAAGTCTCCCAAACTGAACCGCAAGAAACTCTTATCCTGAAGATAAAACTTATAATAATCCCCATGAGCGTCGCCCTTGTATCCAATATAATCTTGGAAGTGTTGGCGACCCCTCAAAGCTCCTACATTCCGCGCTTGATCGAAATGATCTTGTCCGGCAGAGTCCAGATTCATTATCACCTGATAATCCAGATTTTGTTTCTTCGGTTCAACCCGCACATAATAAGTTTCACCATTGCGCGAAGTATCGAGATATGCTAACCCAACTGCTCCAGTATTTTTCTCCGGTTGCCACGGCGCCTTTAGAGAAATAGGGTCAAAGTTTTCATCAAGAATCTGAAATTGTGCGTCCTGACTAGAGATATTCTGACCGCGACTATTGCGCATAGCAAACTGCAACTTATGCTTGTTGTTAACAAAATCCTCCAGTTTCTCCACAGAGAACTTATAATAATCATCCCGTTCCAACTCCGCGATATAAGTGCCATATTCATCACGACCATTGTGCAGTCCCCAATCATGGAGTCGCACCTGTCTTGGGTCTGCTTGCGCCTTTACCCCGTTAGGAAGACCAGAACCCTCACGATAAGCAACCGCATGGATGCCGTTCCAGATAATGTAACCGTTGTCAAAATATTTAATTGCTGCCACCCGGTTATCCATTTGAGTATCCCAGTCAAGCTCTACATCCCTCCTTCGTTGCCCATTAGGCTCAACCCTACCCAACCAAGGATTTCTGTTCTCGACTAATCGAATTGCATTACGAGCGTTAGTTTCAGCTTCTCGTTTTTCTTGTTGTTCCCGTTGTCTCTTTTCTCGTTCTCTGTTTTCCCGTTCTCTCCTTTCCCGATCCCGACGAGCTTTTTCTTGTAATTCCCGTTGAATTTGAGCATAATCCTTCGACGGTTTGGGAGTGGGTTTATTAAACGACGGCTCTTTCCTTAAAATTGGTCGCGACGATACGGTGTCTCTGCCATGAACCCTATTAGTGCTTTGATGACCGAAGTTGACTCTTAACTCATAATCGATTGTGGATCTGCGATTCTTATCAAGTTTTATGTAATAATCACCCCGTTCTAAGTCAGCACTTAAATATAGACCACCTTCGGGATGACGAGTTGCAGTTTTTACCAAATAGCTACGGCCAGACCTATCGTACCTGTAGACTTTCACCTGACCCCCAGTGTTGGGGAAACCCAATTGTAGATTCGTCGAACTGCCTAAATAAAAGTACAGCCTGTCCTCGGGGTTGCGACTGTAGAGATAACCGTCATAAATCCGTCGTCCCCAAGGAGACTTTATTCTATAGTTTTGCACCGCTCGGGAGCGGGCTTTAACACCATTATCAATATCCCACTTATCAGAAATTAAAGATTGCTGTGGCCTGTAAATCCGACCGCCTGTCACCTTAGCACGCTCCACGGCCTTATCCATATCTAACAATCCAGCCCCCGTCTCCTGATCCCATCCGGCAGCCCCCACATCTTTAGCCGTGGCCTTCAATATTTCTTTTACCTGAGTGAAATTCAAATTAGGATTTGCTGCCCACACCAAAGAAGCAGCCCCCGTCACCTTTGCCGTCGCCACAGAAGTTCCGGCCATAGTTCCCAAGCCATCATCCGCCGTGGAAGTCACCGGATTATCCGCCGTTCCTCCCTCAGCCAAGATATCCAACCCATTACCATAACTAGAATAAGCAGCCCGATCTTCTCCATCTGCCGCCCCCACAGTAATAATATTGTCAAACTCCTGGGATGCCTGGCCCAACGCGGACATCACACCCCCATCGTTACCAGCCGCTGCCACGATTAAAACCCCATTGTCTTGAGCATATTTAATGGCCTTTCGTTCAAAAGGTGTTAACTTGTAGCGAGTAGTTATGCTGTCGTCGGGGTTTTTCTGAGTCAAGTCCAAACTCAAGTTAACAACAGCATTCTTCTGACCTGCCTGTTTCGCATGATTCACAAACAATCGTAAAGAACTAGCCCACCCACTATAACCGATCCCCCGACTAACCCACAAAGGGGCTTTATCATTAATCCCGTCAATACCAATGCCATTATCACGAGTCGCGCCAATAATACCCAGAACGTGAGTGCCATGTTGGTCTCCTGTTCCAGGTTTGAGCATGGAGTTGTTATCGAAACTTACCATGTCGTAACCCGTAGTTATCCGATTATAATCAATATCGGGATTATTAGGTGCCAGACCTCTATCTATGACCCCTATCAATGGTTGATTCCCCACAGGGAAGTCGTAATCTTTGTTATGGTTATTATCTTGACCATAGTTATTTCTGGGCGGGTCAATGGGAAGGGTTGTCGGAGGTGGTAAAGTATCTACAACTCCACCAATATCAGGTATTTCTACACTCGGTTGCCCTGGATTTATCAACGCTTCTAAAGTCGGCCAAGTAGACAAATCTTCTAAATCAAAACTATTAGCTGTAGTGGGATTTTCTTGAAAGTATTTGTCGATTTTTTGCCAATAATCTTGAACTAAACTTTCTGTATCTAAATCGGCAATATCTAGAGGAGCGTCAGTTCCTAAAATAGTAGTAATTAATTCTTGATCTGTGAATAATCCAAAGATAGGATGGTTAACTAGGGAGTTATCTATTGGTATCAGACAATAAGCACCAGGACTAATAATTTCTTCTAAAATAAAAGTCTTACTTCTTGGCTTTTTGGCAGATTTTTTTTGTTGTTTTTGTTTACTCTTTTTATTCCAGAACAAAACCATAATTTGCACCTCTAATTATTGACATTTTTGCAAATATTTTTTTTCTGTGACACACCTAAAAGTTGTAATAAGAGACTCTTTGTAAAAGGAATATTAAATCCAGGCGTAGTAGGCTGTCTAGACTAAAATTGTGGGTGTTTGAGTGAGCAACGAGGGAAGACATCTCCCCCAACCTCTCTCCTGCTTTTGAGAGGAGGGAAGATCCCCCTTCCCTTGTAATTTGTGATTTTAACTAAATAAATAAAGTCTTAAGCTTTTCCATTCCAAGATGTAATAACCTTTAAAATTAATAAAACATTCTCAGGGAAAGCTCTTAACTAGGAGAACAACTAATAACTAAAATTACCTATTTTTTATAAAAAACATTAGCATCGCTAAGGAAAAATAAATGTCTATTTTCAACAAAATTTAATCTTTAAAACAAATTACTGGTTTGAGATTTTGTCGCTCTTCGACAACAAACACAAAATTTAGAGCTGCCTATAAATAACCTCTAAACTCTAACAGATTGACACAATTAAAATGCTGCGATGGGTTCTTAAATATCTTTTACGGATAAGCTGCGAAGATAGTCCCTCAACCCAACCTACATCTATTGCAACATTTAAGATGAAACAGTCTATTCTTAGACCGTTTTCTGCATCCGTGCATCCGTGCCATAATCCGTGTGAGCATTGTTGTTGGGTTTCCTTCCTCAAACCAACCTACACTTATTTTTCAATTTGATAAATTTATGCAACTAAAATCAGAGGTGCATTGGATTCAACATCCAGATGGTTATTGGATATTACGCAATCCTGAATATCCGACTTTTATCCAAGTAGATAATATTGATAAAAATATCATTTGTCTATTAGGAAAAAGACCAATACCTGCTATTGCCAATAAATACGATCTAACTATCCAAGACATTCAACAACTATTGCAAAAATTAGCAGCAACAGGTATGTTAGAAGGTACGGAACCACCGCCGAAAAAATTCTCTTTGGCACAAATATTATTTTTCAAAATCCCTCTGTTCAAACCTGATGAATGGTTAACAGAAAATATCAATAAACTCCGTTGGATTTGGACGGCAGGTTTTGGTTTTGTCCTTTGTTTTTTTCTCGGTCAAACAATTTTTTTGTGGTTAGCTTATGCCACAGATATTGTTTCTGCTCATCAACAAGTTTGGGGAGATTTTGCAACAGCTCCGACTAATTTATTAAAGTTAGGTTTTGCGACGATGTTGACGATCTTTCTCCATGAATTAGGTCATGCTTTTACTCTGAAACATTTCGGCGGTATTGTGCCAGAAATTGGTTTATTATTTATGTGTTTTATGCCAGGAATGTACACCAATACTTCTGACCAATATTCTTTGGTTAAACGGAAACAAAGAGTTTTAGTTGTAGCTGCCGGGGTAATAGTTCAAATAATTATTTGGGCGTTAGGTTTGTGGTTATTATTAGCATCTCCTCCCCAGAGTTTCCTGCAGCAAAATAGTTATTTATTGATGAGTGCTGCTTTAGTAACCGTGGTGTTAAATCTAAATCCATTAAATGCTTTTGATGGTTATTATTTGTTGGTGGCAATGACAGGAATTAATAATTTAAGGAAGCGATCGCTTGAATTTTATTTTGATTTATTGCGCCGTCAACCTTCGCCTGAAAAAACATCTGATCAAGCTATTTTAGCTATTTATGCTCCTCTTAGTATTATTTATACAGTTTTGGTTTTGGGTTATATGTTATGGTTAGTTGGCAACTGGATTTTGACTTTTAACTTTGTTTAATTCTTACTTTTGAATGCATGACTTTTAACTTTGTTTACAGCGCTTTTCAGATTAATAAACCACATTGCCACAACCAAAATCCTGTAGGGGCGATTCCCGTGTAGGGGCGATTCGCGAATCGCCCCTACAGTAGTCTAACGAAATGAAAACCGCTGTAATTCTAACTTTTGAATGCATGACTTTTGACTTTTAACTTTCTTTGGAGTATAAATCAATGAAAATTCATCAATTTTTACAAGTAGTTGTAGTTAGCTTAATTATGAGTGTCGGATTTTCTGCCAAGCTTCCTGTAGGAGCTTTTGTAACAGATTCTACTGACAATAATAGTAGTTTAGCTACTAATAGTAATTCTTCTGGAAGTTCTAATTTATCAGAATTTTTAACTCAAACATCTCAGGATTCTCAAGAATCTACTATCAATTGTAACTTGATAGATAAAGTTAAGGATTATGCAGGAACACCTGAACCTAGTTTAATTAGCGGATTATTTTTTGTCGTAGGATTAGGTCTTTGGAGTGGCAGAAAAAAATTTATTCGTCATAATTAGACAGAAGAAGTTATATTAAATCCTCCCTCCTGTAGGGGCGATTCGCGAATCGCCCCTACAACTTTTCTAAAGGTTAAATAGGGTTTGCTGATTAAATTTTAAAGCATTGACAGATAAAGGTTTTATACCAATTTGAAAAATGGCTGTTATGGCAAAATCTATACCAGCCAAGGATTTCCTGGCACTCATTTGTAACATTCTTTTATTAAATTGGTATTAGCCTTTTTAGGTATTAAAAAAGTACAAGGTTTTAGCTCTTTAGAGCTGCATAAAGTAAGGATTTTGATTGACGCTCTTGCTGAAAAATCAAGGGATAATTCTTCCTCCTGCCTCCTCGCTCATTCCTTACTTCTCCTGTCTCCTGTCTCCTGTCTCCTGACTCCTACCCTCACCCATAAGTTTTGAGCGCAAACCCTAAATAAACTTAAAGTCCGAAGAATCAATAATAGTATTAATAGCATCAGGAAAAACAGGAATATTATTAAGAACTGCTAAATCAAAAGCAGGATTAGCATCATCATCAAGATTAGGATCATATCCTAAAATCACTTTGCTATTTAAACTATTATTTACATAAATAAAGAACGCCGGACTTGTACCAGAACCGTTTTGATTATTCAAAATAGAATTCACTTGCTGTACATTTTCAAATGTATTCTCAAAAATAATCAGTTCTTGTCCGCTAATATCTTGACCTTGCGAACCTAAATTATCCAGAGAAATTATTACACTAGAAAATTCTGTAGCAGTACCAGGAGGATTAGTTAAATTACCAAAATTATTCGATCTAAACAAAAATACATCTGCATTACTGCCATTAAAATCATTAATCACATCTATTCCTTCATTGGGAACTTCAAAAAAGAAAGCATCATCTCCCTCATTACCAGTTAATCTGTCCGCACCAAACCCTCCGTTTAATGTATCATCTCCCACGTCTCCATTAATAGAATCGTTACCTTCGTCACCACCAACAAAATCGTTCCCTTCATTACCACTGAGAGTGTCAACTCCCGCGCCACCACCCAAAGAGTCATCACCTACACCACCAATAACCCGATCGTTACCCGGACCTCCAAATAAGCGATCGCTACCAGTTTGACCTAGAATACGGTCATCATCAACACCCCCATCAATAGTATCGTTACCGGAACCACCTGTGAGAGTATCATTTCCCGTATCACCAAATAGGGAGTCATTGTCATCTGCACCAGATAGAGAATCATTACCTGTACCACCGTCAAGGGTATCGTCACCAAGTCCACCTGCAAGGGTATCTTGTTGTTCTGCTCCTAATAATAGATCGCTACCCTCTTCTCCTAACAAAGAGTCATTATCAGCACCACCGTCAAGAGTATCGTTACCTACTCCTCCGAATAATGTATCAGTTTGTTCTGCTCCAAACAAAGAGTCGTTACCAGTTTCACCTAATAAGGAATCTTCCCCAGATCCTCCATCTAAAACATCATTTCCACCACGACCACTGAGAGTATCGTTGCCTGGATTTCCTATCAAGTAATCACTTTGTTGAGTACCATTAATGGTGTTATCGCCATTGCCACCTTCGGTAACATTATCAACAACTGTAATGCTAAAAGATGTGCTAGGAATAGTTCCACCATCACTATCAGAAACAGAAACAGAAAAAGGAAAACTACCTGCTGTATTACCTGGAGTATATAGAATTAAGTTGTTATTAATATCTGCTTGAGAAAAAGTATCACCTTGATTCAGAGTTTCATTAACCAACCTGAGATTACCTTGTGTTGGTACTCTAATAATATTGTAGGTAATTTCTGCTGCTGTGTTGTCGCTATCTGTAACTAAAAGATTAGTATTTAATACATTTTGTCTGGGTCCATTTTTGACAGCGATGATACCTCGGTTGTTGACAAGTTGAGGTGGATCGTTGACTTTGATATTGATTTGGGCAGTGTCGGAATTACCATTCCCGTCACTAATACTATAGCTAAAACTTTCATCTCCTAAAAATCCAGCATTAGGAGTGTATATATAAGTTGTGCTATTTTCTTGTACTAACGATCCGTTGCTCGGTGTACCTATAGCGGAAATATTAAGAGGGTCTCCTTCTGGATCGGAGTCGTTTTCTAGCAATTCTTGAGCAGTAATAGTTAATGGTTCATTTTGATTAGTGCTGAAGTTATCATCCTCTGCTTCGGGTGCTTGGTTAGGAGGTTCTGTTGGCGGTTCTGTTGGCGGTTCTGTTGGCGGTTCTGTTGGTGGTTCCGTTGGTGGTTCCGTTGGCGGTTCCGTTGGCGGTTCCGTTGGCGGTTCCGTTGGCGGTTCCGTTGGCGGTTCCGTTGGCGGTTCCGTTGGTGGTTCTATTGGTGGTGTTGGTGTGGATGATGATAATATTACAAAATCACTAGAGTCAATAGTGCTACTTTCAACTCCTATTAATACTGCTAAGACGTCACCGTTAGTACCACCTACACTAATAATTGTATTATCAGGGTTGTCTTCTGATGCAAAAATACTTAGTTGTTCAAAACTCAAACCATTGCTGAGACCAATTAAATCTTCATTGCTAAAGTCATTGATAAAGTCTGCACTACTAACTCCTGGACCTCCTGAGTTGGGTGCAAGATTAAAGGTATCTTGCCCAATACCACCTGTAATTGTATCTGCACCAATATCTCCTGAGAGAAAGTCTGCACCGACTCCTCCTTCTAGGGAGTCTGCATCTCTGCCACCAAAAAGTGTATCGTCTCCTGCGTTTCCTTCTAGAATATCTCTACCTGTTTCTCCAAACAAGATATCTCCACCATCATTTCCTAATAAGCGATCGTCACCTGCACCGCCAACTACTGTATCGTTCCCAATATCCCCATCAACTACATCATTGCCTCGATCGCCGAATAATAGATCATCTTCTCCACCACCGACAATACTATCATTCTCTTTACCTCCAAAAATAGTATCGTCACCTTCATTCCCCAAGATAGTATCACTGTCGCGATCGCCATACAATATATCACTACCACTATTTCCCTGGATAGAATCTAAATCTCTACCTCCCCGTAAACAATCATCTCCTAAACCTCCGTCGATCGAATCATTTCCAGCATTGCCGTTGATTTGGTCTTGACCTTCATCTCCCCGGAGAACATCATTTTCATCTAGACCAAAAACCGTATCATCTCCAGACAATGCTAAAATTGCATCTGCTATTGGACTGCCAATTATGGAGTCGCTGAGAATAGTTCCTTCTCCTAAACCTTCAATAAAAATTGGTGGTGGTAGTTCGACTTGTTGTTTAACTCTTTTTGTCATCTTGATTTTTCCTTAGTCAGTAGTTAGTAGTTAGTAGTTAGTAGTCAGTAGACATCTCCAGGAAAAAGGGAGTAGGGAGTAGTAATTGATTTTTTTTTGATTTTTAGAGATGTCTAGTAAATGGAAAGTTAAGTTAGAAAGGGCAGGGAATAGAAAGTTTTTACTTAATTCTCTCTGCCCTATTTCCTACTTCCCTCTTCCCTGTTCTTTTTGATTTTTAGAGATATCTAGTCAATGGAAAGTTAAGTTAGAAAGGGCAGGGGATAGAAAGTTTTTACTTAATTCTCTCTGCCCTATTTCCTACTTCCCTCTTCCCTGTTCTTTTTGATTTTTAGAGATATCTAGTCAATGGAAAGTTAAGTTAGAAAGGGCAGGGGATAGAAAGTTTTT
>NZ_JAAHHT010000125.1 GCF_010672085.1 Okeania sp. SIO3I5 | reverse complement strand
TATTAACTGGAAGAAGGTAGAAAAATTTGTATTTAAGTTGCAAAAATTAATTTACAGAGCATCCAGCCGTGGCGAAATCCGCAAGATGCGTAAATACCAAAGACTTCTGACCAAAAGTTATTACGCTGGGTTGCTAGCTGTTAGGCGTGTGACTCAGGATAATCAAGGTAAGAAAACTGCTGGAATAGATGGTATTAAAAATCTTCCTCCTATGCAGCGATTTAACCTTGTACATCTATTATTAAAATCACGCTACCTCAAAGCAAGTCCTACCCGCAGAGTCTGGATACCGAAACCAGGGAAGGATGAAAAGCGCCCGCTTGGAATCCCCACTATGTACGACCGTGCATTACAATCCTTGGTGAAATTGGGTATGGAACCAGAGTGGGAGGCTAGATTTGAACCTAATAGCTATGGTCTTTTCCGGGGGTCAACGCATGATGCCATAGAAGCCATCTTTATAAGCATCAACCATAAACCTAAATATGTATTAGATGCTGACATATCCAAATGTTTTGACCGAATTAACCATGATGCACTGTTGGGAAAAATAGGTCAAACTCCTTATAGACGATTAATTAAGCAATGGTTAAAGTCTGGATTATTTGACAATAAACAATTCTCAAACACTGTGGAAGGCACACCACAGGGAGGGGTAATTAGTCCCTTACTAGCAAACATCGCCCTACACGGTATGGAAGAGTGCTTAAACAAATTCGCTGAAACCTTACCAGGAAGAAAGCGAGATAATAAATGCGCATTGTCCTTAATACGCTATGCTGATGACTTTGTAATCCTGCACGAAGATATCAAAGTAGTGTTACAAGCAAAAACCGTAATACAGGAATGGTTAACCCAAGTAGGATTAGAACTAAAACCAGAAAAAACCAAAATTGCCCACACCTTGGAAGAATATGAAGGGAATCAACCCGGATTTGACTTCTTAGGATTCAATGTCAGGCAATGGAAGGTAAAGACAACCAAACAAGGATTTAAGACGTTGATTAAACCGTCCTCTAAGAGTATAAAAACTCACTATCGGAAATTGGCGGATATATGTGATTCTCACAAAAACGCTCCTGCTAATGCAATAATCGCTAAGTTAAATCCGATAATTAGAGGATGGGCTAACTACTACTCTACCGTAGTCAGTAAAGAGGTATTCATTAAAATAGATCATCTCTTATATAAAAGATTATGGAGATGGGCAAGTAGGAGGCATCCTAATAAGTCGTCTCAATGGGTGAAGGAAAAGTATTTCTCCACAGTCAATAGTACCAGAAATTGGGTACTCAATGACGGCGAATATATACTTAACCTACACTCAGATGTACCAGTTAAAAGACACACCAAAGTGAAAGGTACTGCATCCCCTTATGACGGCGACTGGACTTATTGGAGTAGTAGAATCGGCAAATATCCAGGCATAAGGAAAGAAGTCACAACGCTGTTAAAACAGCAAAAGAATAAATGCGCATTTTGTGGACTAACCTTTAGACCAAATGACCTTATGGAAATAGACCATATAAAACCAAGGTCTGAAGGGGGTAACAACTCCATAAAGAATAAACAGTTGTTACACCGACATTGCCACGACAGTAAAACTGCATTGGACAAAAAGACATATCCAAAATTTAAACCCCAGGATTTACCTGAAAATTATATATGGATTGACGATATGTTAACTTGTCAAGCAGGATGTACCTATGACAAAGGACGTCTAGGAGAGGAGCCGTGATGAGGTGAAAGTCTCACGTCCGGTTCTGAAGACAAGTCGGGTAGGGTAACTTACCTGGCTTAGTTTAACTATTTGAATCGAGCTGAACTCCAAAATGCTAATCTTGCCAATGCTAATTTAGAAGGTGCTAAATTACAATTAGCATACTATGATGGGGCAACAGTTTGGCCTGATGAATTTGCTTACAAGCGATCGGGAGCAGTTGGGCCTGGGGCTGATTTAAGTGGAGCCTTCTTAAATACAGCTTACCTTAGAGGAGTTGACCTTCAAGGAGCTAATCTACGGGGAGCTTATCTGAGTGGTACAGACTTGACAGGTGCTAATTTGCAAGGGGCAGCTTTAAGTGGTGCAAATATGAAGGGAGCTTTTTTGATAGGTGCTAATTTGCGTAATGCTCGACTCAATGCGGTAGAGTTGGATGGAGCAGATTTACGGGCTGCGGATCTAACAGGGGCGAGTTTAGATAATATTATTAGTATTGCTGGAGTAGATTTTAGTTTAGTGCAAGGATTGAGTGATGATGCTAGAGCTATGTTATGTGGATATCCTGGAAAAGATTTAAGCACTTGGAATTCTTTTACTCGGACTAATACCGAGAGTAGTTTATTATCCCACTTGAATGGATAATTTTATTTCATGGATGGGAATCCCGCGTTGTCTCATAGAGCAATGTCGGGAGGATTTCAATAAGTCAGGCGCTCGCCACTCAGAGCAGAAATCTAAATTCTAAAAACTCAAACGTCTGAGTTAAATGAATTTTCCTAAAATAACTCAGGCGCTCGCCACTCAGAGAAGAAATCTAAATTCTAAAAACTCAAACGTCTGAGTTAAATGAATTTTCCTGAAATAACTCAGGCGATCGCCACTCAGAGAAGAAATCTAAATTCTAAAAACTCAAACGTCTGAGTTAAATGAATTTTCCTGAAATAACTCAGGCGATCGCCACTGAGAAAAAATCTAAAGTCTAAAAACTCAAACGTCTGAGTTAAATGAATTTTCCTAAAATAACTCAGGCGATCGCCACTCAGAGAAGAAATCTAAAGTCTAAAAACTCAAACGTCTTAGTTAAATGAATTTTCCGGAAATAATTCAGGCGCTCGCCACTCAGAGAAGAAATCTAAAGTCTAAAAACTCAAACGTCTTAGTTAAATGAATTTTCCGGAAATAATTCAGGCGCTCGCCATTTAGAGCAGAAATCTAAATTCTAAAAACTCAAACGTCTGAGTTAAATAAATTTTCCTCAAATAACTCAGGCGCTCGCCACTCAGAGAAGAAATCTAAATTCTAAAAACTCAAACGTCTGAGTTAAATGAATTTTCCTGAAATAATTCAGGCGCTCGCCACTCAGAGAAGAAATCTAAAGTCTAAAAACTCAAACGTCTTAGTTAAATGAATTTTCCTAAAATAACTCAGGCGCTCGCCACTTAAAGAAGAAATCTAAAGTCTAAAAACTCAAACGTCTTAGTTAAATGAATTTTCCTGAAATAACTCAGGCGCTCGCCACTCAGAGAAGAAATCTAAATTCTAAAAACTCAAACGTCTTAGTTAAATGAATTTTCCTAAAATAACTCAGGCGCTCGCCACTCAGAGAAGAAATCTAAATTCTAAAAACTCAAACGTCTTAGTTAAATGAATTTTCCTAAAATAACTCAGGCGCTCGCCACTTAAAGAAGAAATCTAAATTCTAAAAACTCAAACGTTTTAGTTAAATGAATTTTCCTGAAATAACTCAGGCGATCGCCACTCAGAGAAGAAATCTAAAGTCTAAAAACTCAAACGTCTTAGTTAAATGAATTTTCCTAAAATAACTTAGGCACTTGCCACTCAGAGAAGAAATCTAAAGTCTAAAAACTCAAACGTCTTAGTTAAATGAATTTTCCTAAAATAACTCAGACACTTGCCACTCAGAGAAGAAATCTAAAGTCTAAAAACTCAAACGTTAAACTTCTTAGGTTTCTAAGAACGGACAACAAATCTCATTCCTCCTTGAAATCCTAACTCATTCTTTTGATATCTAGGGATAACATGAATATTGCAGTGCATCATTTTTTGTCCTCCGGCGCGGTTAACATTTATCCCTACATTAAAGCCATCAGGTTGATACTTTTCCTGTAAGATTTTCTGTACCTGATTTACCATCAACCAACATTCTAATTGTTCCTCTACAGGCAACTCAAAATAATTTGCTAGATGACGCTTAGGTATAATTAATGTATGCCCTTTTGTAACTGGATAACCGTCAAGTATTGCATAAGTTTTTGCTGACTCTGTAATTAATTGTAGATTTTTCCGGGGGTTACAAAATAAACATTTGTTTTCTGAATTTTTTTGTTGATTATAATGAATATACTCATAAATTTCACACAATTCATCGACGTGAATAGACTTAAAAGGTAAATTAACTAAACACTGATAAGTTGGTTTCTTGTGTATGTAATGTTCTCGAAAACCCTCCCGTTTCAAACCTCTTCTCACAGCATAATAAGCTTTCCCTCCAGGATTTAATAACTGGGAAACTTCCATCAAAACTTCGACTTGTGGTTGTTCAAATAAAACGTTTAAGACATAAAAACAGAGGATAGTATCAAACTTTCCCTGGGGATATTCAGGAAAATAATAAGGATCGTAACCAGTAACATCAAAGCCTTTTTCTCGTAGTAATTTAACATCGTTACCTAACCCACAACCAAAATCAAGAATTTTACCTACTAGCAAATTTTGCTTTAGCATTACTTGAGCTGGAAACGAGATAAATCTACGTTCTTTAGCAGTAAGATGGGTATATTTGTTTGATTGTTTATTAGTCATCTCCAAAAAATATGTAGACTTTTTGTAAAAGTAGGGAACAGGGAACAGGGAACAGGGAAGATATTTTCAGTAAAAATGTACAGAAAATGATTTTATTAGGAAATTTTACAACTCTATTTTATAGTAAATAAAGGGCAAGTTTATTTTCTGGAGATGTCTCTTGATCAACAAGGATATAGCAGTCTTATTTTATTTGTTTATAAAAACCTTATGGCTTTCAGGCAACAGGAAACAGGCTGATAGTTTGAGGTTTTTTATCTACTTTTTTATTGATCACAACATAAGCATGGATTGCGATACTTTTGTGATGGAGTAATCTAGAATACAATAATTATAAAATGATTTATATCAAGTTTAGATTATCAGCGATAAGTAAAATATTTGGTAATTCTTATAGATGTACTGATTTATTGTGAAGGCAGGAAGCAGGAAACAGAAAATACTTTGAATTTGCTCCTTTTAAATTAATAGTATTTGCTTGCCTACTTAATTTTTTTTAGAAGATTGCTACTTGATAAATCACCATAAAATATTTTTTTAGGGGCAATTCATCAACTGTTCTGACTCTCCTCCATTTTCCCTATTATCTATTTTTGGCATTGGTGAAATAAGGTATGAAATTCGTATCGGATTAAGATTGATAGTAAGGATTGATAGTAAGGAAAAAAGCTATTTTGACTATTGACTACTAAAAATCATACAATCATTCAGCAACGCCCTATTTTTGATAAGTATTCAAGAAGTATTCAATAGTAAGGAAAAAAGCTATTTTGACTATTGACTAGTAAAAATCATACAATCATTCAGCAACGCCCTATTTTTGATAAGTATTCAAGAAGTATTCAACTGAAAATAGTATAGCAATTCCCAAGAAGCGTGAGGTACAAAATTCCTTGGTTTTAGGGAACAGGGAACACTTAACTGGCAACAGGGAATAGGGAATAGGGAATAGGAAACAGGGAATAGGAAATAGGAACAAATAAAGATAGGTGTACCTCACGATTGCTGAGAAACGCTATATTAGTTATCAGAATAAATTAGATTTTTTGATAATTAGTTTATTTCCAAATAAGCTTAATACCAATTTCGATCAAATAATTTGACAGTAACTAACAGAATTTGGGATGCTGGAAACTTGATTCCTAAAGCTCGTTAACTTTGATTTACCTAAGACTTAAAACTTACTTGTAACAATCTTTTGTCCATGTAGTATAATTTCACAAAAACAATGTATCTATCATCACATAAACTCCAATCAATAAACCTCTGATAAATTCAAAACTTTAGGATTTTAAGTTTTAGGTAGTGAGTTCATTAATGGATAATGGATAATGGATAATGGATAATGGATAATTACCTCTCCCTAAAAGGGAGAAGATTGGTTAAAAGGAAAAGATTTATTTTGTTCCCCTTGATCGGGGAGACTTTAAACCTGAATTATTTAATTGTTTAATTATTAATTATTTCTGTAAAATATAGATAATAGCTTCCCTGCTAATAATTTTTAATAAAGCATGGGAACAAATCACAAAATCTATATATAATTCAGAGGTTAAACTATGACTAGCATCGTCAAATCTTCTCTAAACAAAGAACAAACCACTGCCTGGTTAAGAGGACTAATGACCATTGCTTATGCAGATGGAGAACTTGATGATACAGAAAAAGATTTATTTGACCACTTCAGTCATGAAGAATTTGCTTCTACAATTGAAATTTCAGAACTAAAACCTATTAGTCCAAATGATTTAGCAAAGGTACTTGGAGAAAATTCTACCATGGCAGAAAATTTTATGAGAACTGCGGTGATGGTAGCCTTAGCAGATGGAATTTATTCTATTACTGAGGATGAAGCACTTCATAAATATTGTGACGCTTTGGGACTAAAAGTTAAAGCTTTAGAAGCGCTACGACAAAATTTGGAAAAAGCTAGAGAACAAGCAGAAAATGATGATTTAGAAGGTTGGCTAGAAGAAACCGAACATAGTGGTACTTCTATTATTCCCCATGATCCGGAACATCATCAAACTGTACTTGCTCCAGTCAAAGACTGGTTGGATGGATGGGATATTAATGACCCAAAAGTGGCTCATATGGTTTGTAAAATGATTCCTCCTCAATGTCCATTTGAGCGAGATGTTGTGATTTTTGGAAAGAAGGTAGCCCATATTCCAGCTATGTGCAAACTTAACCCAGTTTATGACCAGTTGGTTGGTTTGCGATTCCGTGCCTTATCTTATTTGGCAGATGACTGTCAGGAGGATATTTCTAAATATTGTTAGGGAATAGGGAATAGGGAATAGGGAATAGGGAGTAGGGAATAGATAAAAATTAGAAAAATGGTATTGAAATGTCAGAAATTAATAGTTTTAAAGATTTAAAAATTTGGCAAAAAGGAATGGATATTGCTGAAAAATCCTATTTCTTGACTAAACTTTTTCCTAAAGATGAGTTGTATGGTATGGTGCAACAAATTAGGAGAAGCGCTGTATCTATTCCTGCTAATATAGCTGAAGGTTATGGACGAAGGTACACTGGAGAATATCTAAGATTCTTAAATGTTGCTCAAGGTTCAATTAATGAATTAGAAACGCATCTGATTTTATCTGGGCGAGTAGGGTTATGCGAATAAAAAGATATAGAAACTATTATTTCTCTTCTCACAGAAGAAACTAAAATGATTATTAGTCTGATTAAAAAACTTGAAAACTGACAAAAAGATTTTTCCCTATTCCCTAATCTATATTCCCGAATCTTTCCCTATTACCTAATAATGATTATTAGTCTGATTAAAAAACTTGAAAACTGACAAAAAGATTTTTCCCTATTTCCTAATCTATATTCCCGAATCTTTCCCTATTACCTAATAATGATTATTAGTCTGATTAAAAAACTTGAAAACTGACAAAAAGATTTTTCCCTATTCCCTAATCTATATTCCCGAATCTTTCCCTATTCCCTATTCCCTATTCCCTATTCCCTAATTATGCAATTTATCGATCAAGCAGAAATTCAAGTCGAAGGTGGTAAAGGTGGCGATGGCATGGTTGCTTTTCGCCGAGAAAAGTTTGTGCCTGCGGGGGGACCTGCGGGTGGTAATGGTGGCCGTGGAGGTTCTGTGATTTTGGTGGCCGTTGCTCATCTGCAAACTTTGTTGGATTTTAAATTTCAGCGCGTCTTTAAGGCAGAAAATGGTAAGCGAGGAGGGCCGAAAAATATGACTGGGGCGGCAGGGAGCGATCGCTTAATTGAAGTGCCTCCCGGTACGATGATTTATGATGCGGAAACTGAGGAATTATTAGGAGATTTAGTTGAACCGGGGCAAACTTGTTGTGTTGGTAAGGGTGGTAAAGGTGGATTAGGAAATAAACATTTTCTCAGTAATAGTAACCGCGCTCCAGAATATGCTTTGCCTGGCTTGGAAGGTGAAGTACGAATGTTGCGGTTGGAGTTGAAGTTGTTAGCTGAAGTGGGAATTATTGGTTTGCCGAATGCGGGAAAGTCTACTTTAATTGCTGCTCTTTCTGCTGCTCGTCCGAAAATTGCTGATTATCCTTTTACTACTTTGGTGCCGAATTTAGGAGTTGTGAGAAAACCTACGGGAGATGGTACTGTTTTTGCTGATATTCCTGGATTAATTGAAGGTGCTTCTGCTGGTTTGGGTTTGGGGCATGAATTTTTGAGGCATATCGAACGAACTAAGTTATTGTTGCATTTGGTTGATGTGACAGATATTAATCCGCTGGAGAATTTTGAGACTATTCAAAATGAGTTAAAAGCTTATGGGCGAAATTTAGAAGATAAGCGGCAAGTTTTGGCTTTAAATAAGGTTGATGCGGTTGATGTGGAGAGTGCAGAAATTCAGGAGTTGGTAAATAGGTTTAGGGAGATGAGCGGGGGAAAAGTTTTCCTTATTTCTGCTGTTGCTGGTATTGGTTTAGAGGAGTTGATGCAGGAAGTTTGGCAGGTGTTGGAGATGGATCAAAGTATTAATTTAGCCTAGGTTGGGTAGAACGGTAGTGAAACCCAACACTTTATCCAGATAATGTTGGGTTTCGTTTCTCTCAACTAAACTACTGTCTTCTGAACTCATAAAACCCCATACCAGTTCCTAGGAGGGAAGGCAGGTTAATTCCCCTCTCATTACAGGGGAGGGGTTTTTCTAGTAATGTGGGTTAGGTAGAACAATAGTAATGTAAGTCCTTGTAGAACGACAGTGAAACCCAACATTCCCCAGATGTAGTGTTGGGTTTCGTTTCTCTCAACCCAGCCTACCAGTTTTAACTCACCCAGGGGGAAGCCCCGCGCTCTCCGAAAGGGGAGCGTCGGGATGAAAGCCGGGCATTATCTGTGTTGTTCATCGGGGATTTTCTTTTTGTAGTATAAATATTAAATTTATAATACAAATTATTGTTATTCTACTATAGCTATTGACAATTACAAATAAATAGATTATGATTGCTCTAAAAACAGGGGGAGGACATCACCTCTGTATAAACAGCAGTCAGTTTTTTCTGACTGAAGAATCCCCCGTTCGTTATCGTTATGTTGCCTTAGCGCAACGTCGGGAGTATGTCAATAGCAGTATCTTCCTCCGCTGTCTGATGTTGCCTGATTTTTTGAAGTTCGCATTGCTCCTAAATGAGTTGAGACAAATACACAACGTTTTGCTGTACCTCCACTGCGAAGAGATAAAGTTATACGCCTGAAACCGTTGGGATGACCTTTGTAGTTGAATTTTATTCTCCAAATTTCAGTTGAGGAGTCTTGAGGGAGGGTTGTTTCATCATCTATTTTCACAGATGACTCTAGGTTTTGCCAGTTGGCATTTTGAGCATCTAGACTTTCTGGGTGTACTGCCCATTGAGCAATTTCGTCTTGTTGTCGGAAACTAGCTTGCCAAGTAATTTTATCCCGCATAGCATTACTGCGTGCAGTTTTCATTGCTCGATATATTCGGTCATTAGATGTGCGGAGATGTTCGTTGTTTATGAAAGCTAACCATCCAGGAGCAGCGATCGCCGACAGAATACCGATAATTAAAACTACAAATGTTAATTCTGTCAGACTATATCCTGCTTCTTGTTGCTTAAGTGATTTTCCTAAGAGATTTTTTTGAGAAAGTTTAATAAGAGTTGATTTTGCAGATTTGAATATTTCAGCATTCATTTTCACCCCGATATTCTGTTATTTAATATTTTTTTCTTGAAAATTTAGTAATTAGAGCTTGCTGAAAAAGTCTTATGAGTAAGGGTAGGAGTCAGGAGACAGGAGACAACCCACCCCTAACCCCTCCCAGGAGGGGAAGACAGGAGGAATGGGGAATGAGCGAGAGGCAGTCGGAAGATTATCCCTTGATTTTTCAGCCAATAGTCAACCTAAAATCCTCACTTTATGTAGCTCTTGATAAGGAAAACCTTGTACTTTTTCAAGACTTTAAAAAGCTCAAACCTTTATCTGTAAATGCTTTTAGATTTAATCAGCAATTCCTAATTGATTTAATGTTAAATACAGAACTCGATTATATAATATATTTTTATAATTAATTTATAATTATGTAAGACTTTGTTACATAAAAGTGCTATAAGCATTATCAAGCAAGGATTTATCAATAAATATTATTAATGATCAACTGTTACATTTATGTAATCAGGACTTACGCAGAACCACTATATATAGTAGGGGCGATTCGCGAATCGCCCCTACATCTGGTGTATAATTTGACATTTTGCGTAAGTCCTGGTAATTTTAAAGATAAAAAAATTGCTCTGTCGTTAACCTGGAATGGGTTTGACAGGGCAATTATTTTGTGGTATCTGTAGCGTTAAATCAAACCGTAGGCTTATATCATGTCCGGTTGAATGTTTATAATTAAAGGTTGTAGTAGGGCTAAAGCCCTATCTACAGTTCGGGCTGAGAGCTATAATACAAATAAAAACTTTTTTATCACTAATTATCCGGACATAATCAGGACTTACGCAGAACCACCATATCTTGTAGGGGCGATTCGCGAATCGCCCCTACAAGTGGTGTATATTTTCATCTGCGTGCGTAAGTCCTGATAATATTACTTGCCAGTTGTGTAGTTCTCTACCAAGTAGGTGTAGGACAATCGTCGCCTTGAGCAGTTCTCATACCACCAAGAATTGTTTCAACTATGACACATCTTTTTGCACCTTTACCGTCTACAATAGCTGTTGTTACAACAAAAGGGAGAGCATTTTCATTCTCTATAACGCCCAAGTTGTCAAACGTTAAAGCTGTTGGATTATCACTATGAAAACCAGTGCAATTACCATTTGCATCAGTGGTGCATTTCCCTGGCTGTAATCTTACCATTCCAGCTTTTATTTCTCCGTTGGCGTTTAATATTTCCTTTGGTTTATCGGTAATCGTTATTTCTGGTGTATCTGTACCTAGAGCAAAAGTAACTGTTACGCTTTTCTTATTCGACTTAGCATCACTTTGCGCCGATCTCAACACTTGAAATACTCCATCATTGACTGTACGGGTGCGCTGTCTGCTGATAAAAGCATTCCAACCAGGAGCGGCGATCGCGCTCAATACTCCAATTATTAGCACTACTATAGCTAGTTCTATTATGGTAAAACCGACAGTAGATGCCTTTGGGTGAGTTCGTGGTAATATTTTTAATAAATTCAGAGATTTCATATTAGTTTTCTGTCTAGATTATCTTAAATAGTTGTTATTTTTTGTGGTATTGCTGATTGGTAATGATTTTTAGATTAACTAAAACGCCAAAAAAGTATATTTTACAATATTACTTTCACCATTACATTTCAGCAACGCCTTTTTTGTAAGATTTGTAGTGATACTATTGTCCAAACCCACTACGTCTACCTACCTGTGCAGTTGCTTTAGGACAATAGGAAGAATCACTACAGTCAGTATTGTTTGTTTGAATACGACGTAAAGCATTACCTTGAATTGTGATTTTAGCTAGCTCATTATTGTCCACCGAATTTAACTCAAAATCTCTTATATAGTTAACTAGCACTCTTACTGAATCAAAATTTCCATCACCTTTTACAAGCTCTCTTGGTGTTTCTCTGTTTGAAATATTGGCTGTATTGTAACCGTTATTAGGTGCTCCCTCAAGATAGTTACCCAAACTATCAGTAGGGTTATCGCTAATTTCAACTCTAGCTATCCTAGACGGACAAGGTGCCTCGTCACACCAAACAGAAGCAGTGCTTGTGCTTGTTCCCTCTATTTCGTAATAGGCAACTAACGAATATACAAACGTATCATCTCGGCAATCATTTGTATCAGTAACAGTACAGTCATCAACTGGTAAAGCATCTTTTTCATATTTACGTTTCCAAAAAACAATAGTTGGTGTGCCTACATCAGTTGGTATAGCTGGAGCTCCTGTTGTTTCTGGAACCGTACCACAGGAATCTGCATTCCGGTTTTGAAGGCATCTAACTTCATCTGGAGTGTAGATATAAAATGCCTGACTCATATCCTGAGCAATATAGTCAATTGCAGCTTGTAGCTCCTGTTCGCTGTTAGTCTTTGCCTGTTCCCTCACATCTGTGTTGAGAATATTGACAACAAAACTTAATATTGGTACGATGATTATCGTTGCCACAATTGTTGCGACTAGCAGTTCAATCAGCGTAAAACCACTGTTAGGTATAGCCAGAGGCGATCGCCTTTTTGTGAATCGTTTTTTTAGAACTGAGTTAAGTAAAGTTTTCATCTTTCCTTAGTTTCTGTGTTTACTTTTCATTAGTAATTTATGCTGCTATAGGCGATTGCGATAGTTTTGAAATGAGTTATCTATTGGAGTTATCTCTGTCTGAGTTGTAAACAGTGGTTTTTCTGTTTCACCATTTCTAGTTGCTAACCCTGTATTGCTAACAGACGTTGATATAACTTCATCTGATAGAGTTGAACCTGCTACACCACTGCCTCTATAAACTCGCAAAAATAATTTGTAGCCATCAGTAGCGATTGAGGTATGATTGAACCCTACGGCATACACAACCATATCTGCAATTCCAGTACAGTCTCCCCCATCTCCCCCATCAACACAATATAAAGCGCTCTCAACACTACTAGCATTTACCGTTGTAGTACAGTAAGCTTTTGGATCTGGAGGTTCTGGGCATTCTAAGTTTCCTGGACCTGCTATATCTTTAGTTGCTGCTGGATCAACAAGAGCCATTTTTGGAGCATCTATCTCACCAGAGCGAACCCGATCAATATAACTCCTCGCCGCTTGGACTGCTAGTTCCACCCGTCGTGCCTGCACCCGCGTCCCAACTGACAAGGCAATAACAGGAGCAATAGCAGCCATGAGGGCAGATACCATTATCATTGCTACTAAACTCTCAATGAGAGTGTACCCTGCCTCTGGAGATTGAGGTCTGTTTGGTTGAGTTTTGAATTTAATCATAAGTTAGTCTCCTTGTTAGGTTTTAGTCATCATCATAATTAGAACAGTCAACTCCCGAACGACTCGTTACGTCATTGCCACTAAGGTCTTCAGCACACAACAAAGCCTCAATCCAAGGATCGTCGCGACCTACTTCTCGATAAAATTCGTCAGGTTTACTATCTGAAGAAGGCAGAGAGAATTTCTGGGCAAACAAGTCAGGAGATTGAGAAAGCAAGCCAACATCAAAACCCCATTGACGATCTGGTGCTACTTGGAAACCTAATATACCACCTGCTCCACCACTGCCATATTTCTGTGGATAACCGAATAGATCAGAGGTGCCGGTAGTATTAATTAACTGCTGGTAATTAGCTGTAGCATATTTAGTTCGTTCTAATTCAATGAACCCTCCCAATATTGTGAGTGTTCTTTCAGTTGGTCTTTTCCAGTTTTCTTGTAAACGGACTAAGTTTTGTAGACCACCGTTACTTTGACCAGGACGGGATGGAGTATCCCCTGCCGCACCAACTAGGTTAAATTGAGTATTGCTTGCTCGCACCATCCATGCAGTTCTTTGACTGGCGCTGTTGTTATTGTTGCGTATGTTTTCTTGTCCAATATTTCTAGCATCAGGTTCGTGTATTTGCAATACTGGGATCAGGCTCGGATTTCCTCCGTTACTTATTGCTCTGATGTCAATACCTGAGCCAGTTGATGCTGTTGGGGCACTAGCAAATCCTAATAACCGACCACCTAATATTTTAGTGTTGTCATCAATTGTTAAAGTACCTGTTGCAGTTCCAAGAAAATTACCTGCTAAAGTAGTAGGATCGTTAAAAGTCATACCACCATCAGAAACCCAAAAAATATTATTGGGATTGACTCCTTTTAGCTCTAAAGTAACACCGCTCTCAAATGTCATGCTTGTTGAGGCAGGTGTTTTTAGTACAAAAATGTCATTTGAGTCACCTTCAAGAGTATATGTCTCTGTTTCAAGATCGCCGCTGACAGGAAGTTCATAGACTACAATACCATTTTCATCTGTATCCCCTGCTAAAGTAACTGTACTATTACTTATGGTAGGAGTACCACCTGTTGCGTCATCTAAAGATGCATCTAGACCGATCAACTGCGTTCTTAAAGCTTGAATGTTATTGCTAGCAGTAGTTGGGCAAGGGTCAGTATTCATAGTTACATCTTCATTTAAACCATAATAATCCTGGGAAATTCCAGCACCTGTACAGAAAGAATAGTCGTAAGCATCATCTGCATCCAGAACACCGTTATCATCAATCAAGCTAACACCATTAATTTCTGGAGTAGGTGATAAAATTAGTCTGTTACCACTGTAGTCGCTGTTCTCATCATAATCTAAATAAAACAAAGGTCTATTAGCAACGTCGTAAATTATTTCACCATTATCGGATGGTAAATCAGGGTCATCAGTCATTCTGAACCAGAGAACATTGGTTTGGTTTACACGAGGTAAAACAGGAGGTTCCGTTCTACCGTAAGGAAAAGCTCGAATTGTATCATTATTCACAACACCAATTGGGATTGGTCTATTTTGGTCATCCAATTCTAACTCTCCATACTGATTCCTCAAAAACGCTATTCGTCGGGGAAAACGTTGTACAACATCAGGAGTTATGGCACTTGTACCAGATGCTAAAGTTGCTACTAAACCAGTAATATTAACAGAGATATCATCATTGGCAAAATTTATACCATTATTAAGCACTCCACCAGTATAGTAACTAGAAAACAAATCAATAATTTTTATTGTACTTGAATCATCTGGATCGAGACTATCAACTAGAGTACCACTGGTTATCTCTCCCACCACCCAGTCATCAGGATGACAAGCAGAAACTGGCAACTTCGGACAAACTTCCATCACATACTCTGGGAAGTTATTGATCCGTCGTTGCACTGGAGTCCCAAAATTATTGAAATAGGAACTGTTAAGCGCCCCATTGTTAGTTGCATTATTGTTGTTTGTGTAATTATTGTCAGTATACGGACCACCATCAAAATCTACTGTTGCTCCACTGGTTAAACCATTAGTAGCATAACTATTACTAAAGAAGCCATTATTATGACGCAATTCTTTCACTACTTGATTACCAGCATTATTATTTAAATCAAAATCTCCCTCATTGCGGAAACCAGGACGCCATTGATCGGAAAGCAAAGTTAAAGCATCTGACAAAATATTGACCGGACGCCAATCATCTCCTGTCGTACATCTAGTCAACCTGGGGTCACCACCACGACAAGCAAAATTAGGGTCTAAAGTATCACGACCATAAAAGTCTCCCCAGTTATTATCTAGTTCGTCTGTAAACTCTTCAATATTTGTATCAGAGTCTTTTTGATGCAGATTAAAATCTCCCTGAATATAAACTGGCAAGTTAGAAACTAAAGTCATTCCCTTTTCTTTAGTTACCTCTTCAGTAGTCATCGTGCCAGGTTCGGGTCTCGCTACTGTTATACCATTAACCAACATAATGGCATTTGGACGACGAGTAGGGTCTAGGTTGTAGTCATAGGGACTATCTCCTAGTTCATCGTTGCTGGTGCTATCAGAGTCGCTGCGATCGGGTAGAGCATCATCGCGACTGGCATAAATAATACCGCTTAAGGGAAGTAGATACTCGTTGCCATCCCTTCTCGGACCTACTGAAGTAGAAGGTGTAAAAGCTGCTTGTCGCAAAACATCTAAATCTAACTGAGTAGCTCTAATCTCCATAGGTTGACGTTCTTCCAGAGGTAAGTCAGAGGTGCTTGTCAAATCAGCTAGTTCTGTACCTCCAACAGTTAAATCGAAAATAGTCAAAGTTTCATCAATATTAGTGGTAGTAGCATTGTCTTGGTCACTAGCTTTGATTTGTCTTGCATCCAAAAAGGATACTTCCCTAATTGCTCCATCAGCAATATAGGTTGGTCTTGTTCCCAATCCGGTGTTTGTCAAGATACCCAAGGCACACATTGTAGTATCAATTGCTGCCTGTTCTGACAAACTGCGGTCCGCATCATTTTTTTGCAACGCATCCCTGAGTTTTTCATTAACAAACCGACCATTAGGAAAGACCATATTTGCTTGTTTTTCCAGCTCGGTAGTCCCAGTAAATAAACCTGTTGCTGAATCGAAAGTTCCTGCACCTGGTCTTGCCCCCGTCGGAGGACCATATACAATACCATTGTTTGATTTACCAATAATTCCTTCAACAGTATCATATGTTGGAGCCGCCAAACCACTAACATCTGCCAAACCAGTTGAATTTTTAGCAGTGGTACTTGTTGAAGGATCGTAATAACTACTAATACAAGCTATAGGAGCTTGACTAGAGTCATCGTTATCGTTAATAAAGTCTTCTGCATAATAGTAAACTGCAGTTGCCCGCATTCTTAGGTCGCCTTTGGCGTATTGGGGTGTGTTAGGATCTATGGTTGGTGTTACTGCTGGATAATTAGTAGTGTCTAAAGGATCAGTTGTAAGATCGGTAAAAGCAAACCAACTATTAGAGTCATTATTGTAAACTCTTGAACCATCAACTTCTACTGGCGACATCGGCATAGTATCCGGCCAAACTACAGTAAAGTCATCTGGATTTTCTGGTGGTGGTGGTAAGAAAGAATTTGTCCGCTCATAAACCCCTGCCCCAGTAATAACCCGCAAACCCCCAATACCATCAAGAGGAGCTTCCGGTTCAGTCGCAGCAGCATCTTCCCAGAAACCATCCCGGTCTGTAGAACCAACATCAGCAATAGTCTTTATTTGAGGCGTACGAGTACGTAGTCGTCCACTGTCTTCTCCCGCAGCATTTAACCATTCGGTAGTATCATCAACTTGTTGTTCAAAACCGCTAGCAAAACTATTGTCATCATCATTCCAAACTTTTTGTGGTAAGTTATTCCCTACTAAGACGCGATCGCCGACAAACTTTTGTATACCATCTTCTTTTTCTAGAGGATCGGTAGCGTCAAGTTCTGCCACCTGAATAGTTAGACCAGTCGTATTGCCACTTGCTACCTCAATATCACCATTTGTAGGCAACACCCAGCTATCTATGTCAGGTCGCAGTTCATCACCTGTTCCAGTTATCAAAGTACCAGTAGGTCTGACTTCTGTTACTCCTGCATTTACCTCAGCAAAGGGAACCTTTCTGATCAGTTGTTTAAAATAAGTTTCTAATGCATTCTCTCTTTCCTTTTCTGGATCTGTAGAATTTTCAACTTTTGTTTGTACTTCTCGGGGATCTTCTGCCACAATATAATCAGGAGCAGTGCCTGGATGTGCAGCTATTTGATCGTCTCGCAACCACTGAAGACGTTGTGCAGAAGCCTGACTATTATATGCAGCATTCTGAGCAGAATCAGTCACAGATTGTCTTGTGCTTGTTACTTGATCCTCTCCTTGATTATTACCATTCTGCAAGTGAACATCAAAATTTGTTGAATCATTTCTTTCCAACAATCCATTAACTACATTACCCCCAACAATAATCTTACTATTTTCCTCATCTGCATAAAAGCAAGAATTTGGGCTACTAACAAGGTAAAAATCTATACTCCTACCGCCTGTAGATGAAACTATGAAATTGCTGTTAGCCTGAATCCTACCATTAAGCCGAAAAACAGGACCAGGAGCAACTTCTAAATCATTTTCATATACAACAGCATTATTCGTTAATGGTATTCTACTCCAATCTTGCTGATATTCTAGAGCAGAGTAGCCTGTAGTTCCTTTAAAAGTTTCAAAATCCCCAACACTATAATCCCCCGTAACCACTGACAAATCAGTTATAGGAACAGTTGCCGTATAGGTAAAGAAGCTTTTCTTAAGACTACTACCAGACTTATACCAACCAGAGTCACCCACTAAGATCGAGCTAGTACCTGCTATGGCTTCACAATCTGGGTTGTTTGCAGTTGCGGCTGATGCCATAGGTGGAGTTCTCGCATCTAGAGGAGTTCTTGCCCATCTAAAACCTCCCACTTCATTACGTTGGGGACTGCGGAAAAATATACCATAAAGAGTAAAGCTATCGTACTTACCATTATTATCAGTATCTACCGGAAACCTCCAAGCGGTTTCCATTGTTGCATTGTCTTCTATAGTATCTGGATCGCCATCCGCTCCATCTGGATCGAGAGAGTCATTAATCTTATAACCTACCTTTAGTCTTTGCTCATCCCCAAAAGTATACTTATCTCCTCCTACTGTTGTTGTCAGTTCCAAGTATAAAGCGTCGTCTGTCGGAGTATCAGTAGTGGGTGGATTATTAACTAACAATTCTTCTAATTTGGCTCTAGCTCGATCTAATGCTGGTGTTGCAGCACTGAGTAAGGACTGATTGACCCTTACATTTCTGGCATCTTCAACACGGTTAAAAGAACGTAAACTAATAGCTATAGTCAGCAAGATTACTACTAACATCACCATAGTTACAGTTGGCAACACAAAACCTGCTCGAGACATACCCAGTCGGTATTTATCGAGCATCAACCTTCGCAAAAGTCTCCTGATTGACCTCTGAGTAATGAGTTTGACTTTGATATTCACTTGTCTTAATATATATAAAATTATTTTAGTAATATTCGCCTTTTTCATAGACACCTCACTAAATATTGGGACTAACAATTATAGTTTTCTGGCCAGACCAGAATTTGAGTGCCTTACTAATTATAATTCCCTAAATTTTAGGTAGCCATAACATAGGTAATTAGGCCTGCTGAAAAAATTGGTTAGTGGGGGCAGGACACGGGGACGGGTCGATTGGGGTTAAGGGAAGATGGGAAGAGATGGGGACGGTTTCTGGTCCTTTGAGGGTGAAGAAATTTTCTTGAATTTCAGGAAAAAATGTCCGTATTTTGAGGTAAAACTAGCCAATAAACTAGGACAGGACTTACGCAAAAAAGGAAATTATACACCATCTGTAGGGGCGAACGGCCGTTCGCCACTACTAGGTATGGTGGTTTTGCGTAAGTCCTGTTAGGATATAAATTGAATATAAAAAGCTCCATTACCTGAGCTTCCATGCGACTTTTAGCTTTATTCAGCAGAGCAATAATTAGGCTTCTCCTGAAAAAGTCTTATCGGTGAGGGTAGGGGTTTGGCGTCAGTCGTCGTAGGGGCTTTCCGGCCGTTTGCTTCGCATAACTATCGTTAACGCCCGTACAGGAGAAATGGAGAATGAGCGAGAAGGCAGGAGGAAGAATTATCCGTTGATTTTTCTGCCCTTGTCAACCTAAAATTCTAACAGGCATGAGCATGAAGAGCTAAAAATCAGGTACTTTTTCAAGACTTAAAAAGGCGCTCAACCTTGATGTGTCAATACTTTGATATTTAATCAGCAGAACAATAATTAATCTATTTGCGAAATCCTGTAGTAACTTTAAGAGACAAGGAGGCTTTAATCATATTTGAGCGTTTTGACGAGATTAAAAGTAGCACTTAGACTTTTAGCCACCCAGACAAGTCGCGACCAATATTCTCTTGCAATTTTAATATATCTCCTCGGTAGGTTTCGACCAACTTTTTTTTGATATCTAATGGAAGTGGAGGGGAAGTAGACTGTTGTTTTTTTACCCACTCTAGAACTGGGTATAAAGGTTTAGTAAAGCTGTACTTAGTTAATTTATTAGCTGCTTTGCCTAAAAAAGTTTTTGGGATTCTATTAGAAGCATTATAAACTTGCTTGATGTCCGGTAAAAAACCATCATCAACCTCTAAAAAACGGAAAATATCTTGTAATAAATTAGGCAGATTTGAGAACAAATCTTCATATAAATAAAGGCGAATTTGTTCTTTAGGAAAAACATGATAAAATCTTTCCAAGTTTGAATAGTAAAAACCTTTTCTTTGATAATAATAAAAAGGCCCCCAACCTGCTTTGATTCTATTTTCCTCTTCTTTTAAAGCTTCGGCAAAATCCTTTAAAGGTTCCCAACCCAACTGACGCATATTCAAAAAATCAGAATAAGCTCGCTCTATTGGGTTACGGAAAATAGAAATTAACTTAGCATTCGGTAAGTAGCTCTTTATCCTTTCTGGAACACCCTCCCACCAGAGATAAATAGGTGAAGATTCTCCTATGGCTTTTTCATTAGTCACACCCTTAAATTGCTCTTGATAATTTTCTAAATTAGTAATTGATTGTCGATTAACTGTTCGGTCACAAGGACCACAAAAATTTAGTTGTTTCCCTTCTAGAGCAAAAAACCTTAATTCCTTAACTTCGCTCATAAAAATTTGAGGGTGTTCCTGAATATAACGATGTAATGAAGTAGTTCCAGAGCGAGGTGCGCCAATAATTAAAAAATTAGGCATAGTCATAGTTTTTTATCCTTTAATAAAATCGTTTTTCTATCTTGATTCTTAATAAACTGAATGTAGATTTATACTTATATTCTCACCTCCGATAATCGTTTGAGAATATAAGTTTGCTGCTCTTGGTTAAATAGTTTTTGAAATTTTTTGCTATTACTACTGTTAAGTTTTTCCCCTACTGATGCTTTCCATGGTTCATTTTTTAAGGTCACTTGCTTGGCAACTACCTGATAATCTTGAAGCATTTTTTCCGTAAACTCTACACCAACAAACTGACAAACTTCTGTCAAAACCTCTGTAGGATTTTCTACTAATTTTTCATATTCTACAAGAGTATGATTAAACTTAGATAAATGATATTTTGTTAGGTTTATATCCTCAATCCACCTTTGAATACAGGTATCAATATCCCGAGCGCCACCCCAAATATCAGGATATTGCTGAGTTACATCAAAAAGCGAAGCCACTACATCAGCACCATTGCGAATAATATGAATAAATTTTATATTTTTTATGTACCTTTCTAAATCATCAATATAATGCAAATGCTTAGGAGTTTTTTCTAACCAAATGATTTGATTTTGTTGTTGAGTATAAAGATCTAATATTTTGACAAATCCTTTAACATACTGACTAGCAAATAAGCCAAATTTTGGTAGATGCTGTTTCATTTCTGGAAAACCAATTTCCTCTAAACATTTATTGAGTTTTTTTCTAGTTAATTTTGATGCTAAACCAAATTTTTTTCTGTAAAAACCTCGATTATCAAAAATTGCGCCACAAAAATGAGATTCTACCAAAGAAGCTATTTGTGGGTGAGCTGCCAACATACTTTGTAGTAGAGTTGTTCCGGAGCGAGGGCAACCAACGACAAAAATTCTCTTCTTAATTCTTTCCTGATTCATAGTTATTTCTACTCTGAAAAATCAGTAAATTCTATAACTTCAAATAATCTTATATCACTTTTCTATCATTCCTGTTGCTAAACTATAAACCTCCATAGTCTGTTGGCCAATTAAATCCCAATCTAGCCGATCGCAAGCTTTGATAACCAATCTACTTAACTCATCCAAATCAATTTCGGTACTTTTCTGCATTGCCTTTAGCAAACCTTCTTTATCTTCTGGATCATACAACAAATCATTTGCTTCTCTAAGCACTTCCACTATTCCACCTAAGCGAGGTGCAATAACTGGTTTCCCAAAAGACATTGCCAAAATCAAACTACCAGAATTTAAAATTTTTTTCAATGGTAAAATCACCACATTTGCTGCACTAAAATATAGATGCAATTTATTATTATCAACAAACTCAGGATAAATAATTACTCCATCTATTCCTGCTGATAAGTCTTGTAATTTTTGGGCATAATCTTCATTCCAAGGTTTACCAACAATTAATAAAGTATTACCAGCAAAAATATCCTGATTATCTTGCCAAACCTGCAATAAATTTTCGATTCCCTTATAAGGTCTCAACAAACCTAAATTTAGATATACTTTCCCACTTTCTGGCAAATTTAACTCTTTTTTTGCTTCTGCTGAATCAACTGGTTTCTGATAAACATCTCGATAATGACCGTGAGGAATAGCTATAGCTTTGGCAGGATTAAACTTATATTCTTGAGCAATAGTTTCCAGGGTCATTTGATTTAGACAAATTATTCTATCAACCAACTTAACAAATTGTCTGCGAGTCCATAATTCTAAACCAGGAAATTTGCTATCGTGGGAAATAGAATTATGTACCGTCCATACAATTTTCAAACCTGTTATACGGCAAATACAAATATCTAGAATAAATCCCAAAGATGATAATAAATATAACCATTGATGATCATCCCTAAAAAATGAATAAATCCAATGAACATGAACTACATCAAAAGATTTTTTTCTAGCAACAGCAGCTTTATAGACAGGAAGTTTACCTTGACAATAAGGCCAATTATCTACATAAACTCCTAGTGCTTCCAATGACCCAGTGAGCAATAATTGATAAGGATTGAGAATATTTTTTGGTCTACAATCACTTGGTATCATTAAAATTCGCAGTTGACTAGATTTGTTCACTTTATTACTCCACTATTTCATTGCTTCTAATAAAACTTTCTCCACACCATCAACATTTTTTTCTAAACTAAAATTATTGATTACATGATGGCGACATCTTTCTCCTAACTGAGGATTTTCTACTCGCCAATCTAGAAATTCTTGCAATTTAATCAATAGTGATTCTGAGTTTCCTGGAGTAAATAATCCTCTGGCAAACTCTCCAGTTAAAATTTCTGGTATCCCTCCTATTTTACTTCCTAAAACTGGTACTCCACAAGACATTGATTCTATTACCGTTCTACCGAAAGGTTCAGAATATACACTTGGTATAACTGTCAGATCGCTAACTTGATAAATAAGCTCGGGTTTGCCAACATGACCAAGAAATTCTACATGACTTTCTATACCTAAATTAACTACTAATTCTTGGAGCGATCGCTGATATTTTTCTCCAACTTCTCGGCTAGAATGAATGACTGGTCTACCTGCTATTAATAATTTGATATTTGTCCTATTTTCTTGACACAACAAACTCAAGGACTTGATTAATATTTCTATTCCTTTTTCTTGGTCTATTCTACCTATATATGAAATTACTTTTTGTTCTGGAGCAAGATTAAATTTATTTCTGACTTCTGGTAAATTTGGTACAGGTTGGAAAAAATCTGGATTAATTCCATTATAAACAACGCTGATTTTTTCTGCTTGGATACCAGTATTTACCCAATCTAATTTTGTTTGATTAGAAACTGAAATAATCTGTTTAATTAGTTTCATTCCCAATAAATGTTTCCGGGGAGCTTTGGTTAAGCTTGATATTCGCAGATGAAATACAGATGGTAGTTTGTTTTGCCAAGCTAAGACAGCAGCAAATAAACAATAATTATAGTGGTCTACATAAATAATTGTATTTTTCTTTTCCTTAATTTCTAACTGTTGACTCACTGCCAAAATATTACCTATAAATTTTATAGTAGAAGGAATTAATTGTTTCTTGTTAACATCTAAATTTTTAACTTTGAGAATTTTTCTACAAAATTTTTGATATTTTTCTAACAAATCTCCAGCTTCAAAATAAATTAAACTAACTTCATGTCCACGATTTGCTAAACTAAGACAAATATCTAGAGTTGACCTCTCTATCCCACCAAGAAGAGAACTGGGTTTAGTGATAAGAGCAATTATATCCATAAAATTCAGGAAATTTAGGTGATAATTTTTTGATAATACTCAACAGTTTGCTGAGTTAACTCTGACCATTCTAACTGTTCTAAATTAGGTTGTGGCGATCGCTCCTGACTAACAGCCCACTCTAACCCTGATTCTAAAACTTCTGTTGTGAACTCTCCTCCATACATTTTTACCCAATCTTGTCCTACCTGTTCTTCCAACTCTACCATTGCTCCCTTCTCAGGTACTAATATAGGACAATCAAAAGAAAGGGCTAACAATGAACTGCCTGAATTTAAAATCTCTTGAAATGGTAAAGCTACTAAACTTGCAGCCCGAAAATATGTTTGTAACTTTTGATCGGGTATATACCCAAACTCTAGTTTCACCCTAGAATCATTTCCTGCTGCTTGGGATATCTGAGACTTAAGTTCAGGGACTTCTAGTTTACCTGCTACCAATAATATCCAATTAGTAGGATCTAATTCTCGAAAAACTTGGACTAGATGAGGCACATTTTTATAATGGTCAATATAACCTAAAAATAAGAGTAAATGATGATCGGGAGGTATATTGAGAGTTTCCCTAGCTGCCTCACGATTTGTATTGTCGGCATAGACCTGTCGATAATGACCATGGGGGATAACTGCGTGGGGGCGATCGCTTAACTCAGGCCATGTTGACTCAACCCACTCTTTACTTACTTGGCAATGACTGATACATCCATCTATCCGCTTGATGAACTCTGACTGAAACCATGCTGCTAATTGAGGATGTAATATGCTGTGAGGGTATTGGTCGTGAATTGTCCAAACAATCTTTGTTCCCCTAGCCCTAACCCAATCTATTGCCAAGAGCATAGTTATGGCCCGCAAAGCTGCTAAAAATTGATTTGGATGACGTACAATATTTTCCATTACCCAATGAAGATGAAAAATATCGTGATGTTGGCGCAACAGTTTGTTTAAAGAAAATTCTGTCACTTTCATACCTTTTTTGACCAGACAAGAGTATAGCAGCCAGTTATAAGGATTTCTATACTTCGTTTTAAATGCTGGCCAAGCAATAATTTTCATCTAAATAATTACCTAATGTTTGAGCAATTCTACTGAAACCACCTGAGATTCTACGGCTGAATTCTGATTTTTTTCAACCTCTACCAAATAACCATTTTTCCATAAATAAAAAGGACTGATTAAACTATTAATATATAATTCCAATTCACAAGCTGCTACTATATCTGTTTGTAACTTGAGATTATATTTAATTAAATGGCGGATAATTTTCCGAAGATCATTTACTGTATAAGCCAACAAAGCTAATGGTTTTAACCATGGTTTAACACCCAACATTCTGGTTACATAACGACTCAAACCAATACCACGGAAAAAACTAATTAAATAATCTTTTTGTATTCGATGCTTGGGAATTTTGTGAATTACTTCCATCGCTGGATTATACCAAATTTCCCAGCCAGCTTGTTGAATATAACTAATAGTTTCTGTATCCTCGCCCGCTAACAGTGAGTCTGGTTTTCTACCAATCAATATACAGTGCTTGGGAACACTTTCTAACCAAGCTTCTCTACGAACCACTAATCCTGCGGAAGGAGGTATTAGCTTCGATTTAGGTTGATAGAGTAATGGTTTTTTACCTCTTTCTGTAATAGCAAAAAATGGTTTAATTCGATGAAATTCTGGTGGTAGTTCTCCGGCAAAATCTCCATGAATTTGACTGCCATAAGCTCCTGCTTTGGGATATTTTTGAGCAAATTCATAAGCTGCTGCTACCCAATTTTGTGCAGGAATATTATCATCATCTAGGAAGCCAATTAAAGGACTATTTGCTGCTTGAACGGCTTTTTTTCTAGCAAATCCTGAACCTTGTTGTTCTTCAAAACAATATTTTAATTGAATTTGCTGAAGCCAGTTTTTTTGATATTCTCTAACTACTTTTTGCGTGTTGTCTTGGCTGTTGTTATCTACAACAATAACTTCCCAAGATAGTCCTTCTATCTGAATTTGAGAGCGTAATTTATCTAGAATTAATGGTAATCTTTCCGCACCATTATAAGTAGGAATTGCGATAGTAAAATCAGTCATAATAATTGACATCCTAAACCAAGTAATTATATGTTTAGAATATATCCAATATTATACGAATATAACAACAGTATATTTTCGTAAATTATTAATTGAATTTACATAGGATTTACGCAAAATTAGGACTTACGCAAAATAATGTAATTCTGTCATTGTGAGCGAAGCGTTTGCGGGGCAGTCCATCAGGATAGCAATCTCAAGCGCCCAAAACTCGTTCCTAATGCGTAAGTCCTGTTACAGTTCTATGAAAAAATCAAGATTTTGGGATTATCAAGCAAGCAAATTTGACATTATTCTGACCCCAAGACTATTTTTATGGTAAGGATAGGCATTGGTGAATGATTGTATGATTTTTAGTAGTCAGTAGTCAGTAGTCACTAATTAAAACAGCTTTTTCCTTACTATCAATCTTACTCTGATCGGAATTTCATACCTTATTTCACTAATGCCTAACCAATGCCTAAGACTCTTCTGCCCACATTAAGATTGAACAGAAAACAAACCCCTGAAAATTTTGCCAGAAAAACGGGTTTAAAGCCTCCCCCTAAAAGCTATCCATTACTCACAACTCTTGAAACCCTTGTGGGAGGGTGGGGAAGAGGGGGAAGAGGGGGAAGAGGGGGAAGAGGGGGAGGAGGGGGAGGAGGGGGAGGAGGGGGAGGAACAATTCTGTGTAAAATTATCAAAAAAATCTATTTTTCAACACACTTTTCTCCCAAAAAAGCCTTTGATTCGCTTGCACATAACTTATCTATAATGCCCATTCACCATTGCGGATGGAGCACCAA
>NZ_JAAHHT010000124.1 GCF_010672085.1 Okeania sp. SIO3I5 | reverse complement strand
TCGGCAGATCGTAAAGTAGTCCCAAACGCTATTAGCAATGGGATAGAGGGTGTTGTAGTTCATCCAAGATTAATTAATTTGGTCTGAACTGAATATTAGAATATTTTTCTATATATTTAGAAACTATAATCAACTACAGTTACATATTATTACCATTGATGTAACTCTTTCCATTATAGATAGGAATATCTTAGAAAATTATGCTCAACACAATTGCTTCTCAGATTAGAAAGTGGTTCCCAGCACCAGAGGTTAGCGCTCATTGTGATGGTCCTTGTGGTGTTTATGACCCTGCTTCTGCTCGTATTTACGCTGAAGCTGTATTTTCTATGACTAAGAAAATCCTGGAGCTTGACCCAAAAGCTGGAGATCATAAGACTGCTAATACTCTTTCTCGCTATATTGCAATTAAGGAAGAGCAAGCTCAGAAGACTAAGGAAGATTTGCTGGTTCTTTGGACTGATTATTTTAAGCCTGTACATTTGGAAAAGTATCCAGACCTCCACGATACTTTTTGGAAGGCTGCTAAGTTATGCTCTGCTTGTAAGGTAGAGGTTAGTTTGGAACACGCTACTGAGTTATTAGAGGCTGTGGAGAAAATTCACAATATGTTCTGGGCTACTAAGGAACGTGATGTGGCTTGGGTTAAGGCTAGCTAATTTTTTTAGTTTGAGGTGGTAGGCAAAAGATTGATACAGGAAAGTAGTAATAAGGAGTTATTACTTTGGTTATTAAGGTTGCGTCAACGGTTTTGTGTCACTGGGTTTTCTATGTTTCCTCTACTTAAGCCTGGGGAAGAAATTCTTGTGGATACGAGAGCCTACCGCCACTTTTTACCAGAAATTGGCGATCTGGTTGTGGCTGAACATCCTCTTCGTCAAGATTTGAAAATAATTAAGTGCGTTGCCTTTGTTAATGAAAAAGGTGACTGTTTTTTGATGGGAGAAAATAAAGAAGAAAGTAGCGATAGTCGTTCTTTTGGTTGTGTGAGTTCGCAACAAATTATTGGTAAAGTTACGAGCAAGTTTCCTGAATTGTTAAAACCTTAATTATAAAGGTTATTTGACTATCCTGAGTTTTTTATGATTTTTTATTCAACTAAAAAATCATAAAAATAGGCGATTTACATCCACTGAGTTAAGTATATCATTGTTTTTTTGAGGAAGCAAGGAAAAATTCTTTTTGTCGCAGACTTTTTTGGGAGCTTCAGAAAATGATTTGCTGCTATTTGGTTGGTATTGAGAAGAGCGATCGCCTATATAGTGAGAATTTAATTTTGGTTTTGATCCCACATTATATGCTTCAATTTGTATCACTAAAGGTAGTATAAAGAAGAATCGTGTTTTGCTAAGTATTTATACTATGCAAATCATCTCAATTACTTTTTTCGTCGATTAAATTCCGAGTAAATAATTAAGCATAAATACTTGCTTGATTAATTACTCAATTACGGCAGCTATGATTTTCTTCTAAAATTCTGTCTCCAGTAGGGGCGAACGGCCGTTCGCCCCTACGACTCCTGACTCCTGATTCCATACTACATTTTGTGGTGCGGAATGTGAGTTTGATTGTCGGCTTCTTTTAGGTGCTTCACAGAATGATTGTTGAGATTTCAATTGTAGCGATCGCTCTATATCTAAGAATCTCATTGTGTCGATGCAAAATCAGGCAACTATAGTTATTCCATCAGTTTTTTGTTGAATAAAAAATCATGCCTATAGGCAAGTTACACCTACTGAGTTAAGTATATCATTGTTTTTTTGAGGAAGCAAGGAAAAATTCTTTTTGTCGCAGACTTTTTTTTGGAGTTCCAGAAAATGATTTGCTGCTATTTGGTTGGTATTGAGAAGAGCGATCGCCTATATAGTGAGAATCTAATTTTGGTTTTGATTGTCGGCTTCTTTTAGGAGCTTCACAGAATGATTGTTGAGATTTCAATTGTAGCGATCGCTCTATATCTAAGAATCTGATATAGAAAAGCATCAAACAAAAGAGAGAAAAAATACTTTTGGCCTCCCTTTACATTACTAATTAGGTGTCCAAGAAGAGAAGCGACTTATTTGGCTTATACAAAATTAAACGCTAGGAAAGAACTTTAAGGTTAGGTCAATCCATTCATTTTTTACTTTAATTTTTCCTGAATCTCTCTATGTTTTTCTACCCCCTCAAAAGCATAACGATTGTAACCATTATATTCAATTAATTGTTCGAGATACTCAACCCGATCATCTGACTGAGGGTGAGTTGAAAGAAAACCCACAGAACGTTTACCACCTTTTTTTTCATCCAGAGTTGCCATAAAATTTCTTAAACCATCAGCAGCATAACCAGCAGTAGCTAAAACGCGAGTACCAACAATATCAGATTGACGCTCATTACTCCGACTGTACTGTAAACTAATTAAATTTGTAACGATGTTGCCAATAGGAATGTCAGTTTTTAACACATCACTAACGATGTCGCCCGCACTATCGTACAAGTTATTAGTTACAACTCTTTGAAAACCGTGGGAAAGAACCGCATGAGCAACTTCATGAGTAAGTAAACCTGCTAACTCTGCTTCAGAATTAGTATTAATAATGGCTCCGGTATTAACAAATACTTTACCTCCAGGTAAAGCAAAAGCATTGAGAGACTTGTCTCGCACGACATAAAATTCGTATTCAAAATCATCTCGACCCATTAACTCCGCAATGGAATTACCAATTCTAGTTACATATTCGACTACCTCTTCATCTTCCACCAGTGAAAGTTTTTTCTTATACGCTCTTGCTGCTCGACTGCCTAAACCTGATTCTCCTTGCAGCATCAAACTGCCCATTTTCAAAGTTTCACCCACAACAGTTCCCACTGGGTTACAATTACCGAGCAAAGCGCAACCACCAACTCGGACAGCAGTTCCCAAGAAACCTTTGCCTACCATTTGTCCGTTAATTCTATCCTGGAATTTGTCAAAGTTATCGTCGGCAATTTCTAGAAACTTTTCTGCTTCTGGATGCTCTGGGTTAACCAAGGCAAATTGACGAGCTGCGATAGATGCTTGTAAATAGTCTTTTTCCTTTCTCAGTGCTTTTACATGAGCTTCAACTATTTCTACTGAGTCAGGTAAGATACTAGCGGCTTTTTCCAAGACTTGCAGAGCTTCTTTTTTCTTTTTATTCTTTTGTAATGTTTCAGCTAACAATAGATGACTAGGAACAAATTCCGGATTTTGTGCTACAAATTCTTGCAACATTTCCAGATTATCATTTTTATCGGCAGCTTTTTTTGCTTCTTCCCACTGGGTTTGAATTTCGGTTGGTAACTGTTCGACATTGTTTATGGGGTCTGGAAACATGGTGTTTTGATGAGATGCAAAGGGTGCTTTGACTTTCCGGTAAAGTTCCTCTGCTGCTTCTCTGTCTCCTTGCTCATAGAAAAAATCTGCTTTGATTAGGGTTTCGTAGGGGTCTTCTGGTTCGGTGTCTACTGTAGTTTCGGTTTCGGTTTCGGTGGGAGTGGGTTCTGTTTCGGTGGTTGTTTCTTGTTGTTGGTTGGTAGGTGTGGGGTTGGCGATCGCTATTTGCCATGAGAAACCTATTTTCAGGAGTATGACTAAAAGTAAACTTAAGATAAATAATTTGTGTGTTTTTTTCATAATTGTAATTCTCCTTAACCACAGTATTAAAATTAAACTTTTTAAGATGTCTGATTCTAGAATTTAAACATTAAAAATGACGCTTTTTTTTCTGGTATTGCATTGCCACATTTACTGCCTCAGTAAAATATTTCTATTCTGGTACAGAGTAGATTTTCCTAGATAACATTAACCTCACTGCAAATCTCAATTCTTTATCGACTCTCCCCCATATAAATCCAGAAGCCTTCTCATTTAAATCTGGTTTTATTCCTGTACCTTCTCCCCAAGTAAAAACATATATTTTTCCATTTTTTTCAAAAATTTTTCTAGTAACTTTACCAGGATGTAACAAATGATTTTTCCTTGTGTAGTTTGTGATAGAATGATTTTGTTTATTGATAGTTGTTCTGATAGTATCTTTACCAGATATACCCATTGCTATATATAAGTTTGTTGTCTGGCAATGCTCAACTTTTTTTTGCCTTAGATGATTAGGTGCAATAAATTGTTTATTACTGACCATAACTCTAAAAACAAAATCAATATTACAACCCTGAGTATCAAGCGAGCAAATTTCATTTTCTACTTCGTATTTATGATAGTTTTTAGATTTGTCATCGTAGGAAGTCTGTATTTCATCATCACCACAAAGAGCGTTTGCTATTGCACTTCCCGAACAAGAAATGACATACCACCATCGAGTTTTTGGGTCCCGATTTCCAATTAACCTTACCCCCACATATTCTGCATTATTTGGTAAATCTAATGTTTTTTCATATTCTCCTGATTTAGGACCATCGGAATGAATTGTTTGACCATCTAAATACAATTCGATAGTGTCAGGAATATCAAAAAATTCGTATTTTAAAGTAACTTTACGATTAGTTCCCCTGGGAATTTCAAATAAATTGCTTCTAATTTCACTAGCACCACTTACCCGCTTTTCATTACATTGAACAGCTTGTTCACAACTAGCAATAGATAAGGATTGTCTAGAATTAATATTATTTTTTAATGCCGCAGAAGTAGCAGCTAAAGCTAATCCAACATTTCGAGTGATTTGAGTTTCACTAGAAGATAGTTTATTTCCCTTTTCCCCAACAATATCCCCTATATTAACTAACTTTGAACTAACATTTTGATTACAACTAGATGATATTAATAACATCGGTTTAGTAGTAGCAATTAAAGTTTCTTCAGTTTGACTAGCTTGGGGAAAATCAATAATTTCTATTATTTGATCATCAGGCGATTTAATAAGAGCTTGAGTCTCAGTAAATTCTCCTTGGTTGCCGTCAGCCAGAACAATTTTTGATAATTTATTGTTTTGGAATACGACGTGAAAATTGTTGAGATTTTCGGGTTTAGTTGTGTCAATAATTAGGCGATTTTTTGGGGTTAATTTACTCTCATCAATTGCAGCTAGATTTTGAAATTTAATTCCATATAATTGAAAGCTAGCATTAGGTAAATTGATTGTATAAATTTGTTGAGCTTTAGTTGAGGGAGAAATCAGGAAAACTTCTCTGTTACCAGAACTAAAAGGCATTTGAGTCGTAATCAAAAAATCCTGTGGTAATGCTTGTTGCAAATCCAAATTAATGTTTGGTTTTCTGGCTCTAGGTATTTGTCCAATTTTGGTTGACGGTTTAGTTATATTGGTATTAGGGGAAGATAAAGTTGCGTACGCAGAATTGTTAAAGTTTGCACAAAGCCCTACTGAATTAAAACTAAGTAAACCACAGAGGAAAATAGAGAAAGTTTTGTTTAGTATTGTCGGCCCTACCACAGCTAAAAAGCCGATAAAACCGATAATTAAAACCCTGAATCTGCTCATAGCTAACCTTAACTTACTGTCCATATTATATTAGGCCAAATATGATGCTGGCCGTTTTTTAGGATTTAGTTAGCCTTGTATTATCTACTATCTCAAGTTTTTCTGTCAAGTACCTTTGCTCAAGAATCGGGATTTAAGGAGATTGCATATAATCTTCCTAAATCAGGTTTCTATCAAAAATCAAAGTAATCTACTATAATTCTCAAAATCTTACATATTTAATTTATTTCATCCCTAAATGACTATAGCAATAGACTTCGGAACAAGTAATACTGTTATTTCTCGTTGGAATCAAACAACTCAACAACCGGAAATTGTCAAGTTACCAAATATATCAATTATTTCTGGGCAAAATCCACCTCTAATTCCTAGTTTAGTCTATGTGGAAAATGCTGCTGAAAAAAAAGTAGTAATAGGTCAACAGGTTAGAGATAAAGGTTTCGATGTTAATACAGATTCTCGATTTTTTCGTAATTTTAAACGGGGTATTGGTGCAAATATTCAAGGATTTTTGCCTGAAATTGACGGTCAAATTGTTTCTTTTGAACAGGTAGGAAAATTATTTTTAGAAGAAGTTATAAGAGGTATTCGGAAAGTGCCTTTGCCAGTAGAATCTTTAATTTTTACCGTTCCAGTAGATAGTTTTGAAGCTTATCGTAATTGGTTGGGAGAAGTTTGTCAGTCTCTACAAGTTGAACAAGTACGAATGATTGATGAACCTACTGCGGCAGCTTTGGGTTATGGAATGGCAGATGCAGAAATTATATTGGTGGTTGATTTTGGTGGCGGAACTTTAGATTTATCTTTGGTAAGGTTGGATAATTCGATGGAAAAACAACCTTTGGGTTTAATTCTGAAATGGGGTGAAAAATCTTTTAGTAAAAGTTCAAATCAAAAGGCAAAAACTGCGAGAGTTTTGGCAAAAGCAGGACAGAATTTAGGGGGTTCGGATATTGATAATTGGTTGGTGGATTATTTTGTCAAAAATCAAGGTATTGAAAAGACTCCTTTGACTACTCGTTTGGCAGAAAAATTAAAGATTCAATTGTCTTTGCAGCAACAGGCAACCGAAGTTTTTTTTGATGATGAAAGTTTGGAAAGTTATGAGTTGGAATTAGAGCGGGATAGCTTTGAGAAAATTCTTAGAGAAAATGGATTTTTTGCCAGTCTTGATAATTCTATGAATCAGATTTTACAGCAGGCAAAAAGACAAGGAATAGATATATCAGAAATTGATGCTGTTTTATTGGTGGGAGGAACAGTACAAATTCCCGCAGTTCAGAGGTGGATAAAAGAATATTTTGATGCTGGAAAAATTCGTTGTGAAAAACCTTTTGAGGCAATTTCTCAGGGAGCTTTGCAATTAACTCAAGGAGTAGAGGTTAAAGATTTTTTGTATCATAGTTACGGTATCCGCTATTGGGATAGAAGGAAAAATGCTCATAATTGGCATCCGTTGATTAAGTCTGGTCAACCATATCCAATGAGTAATCCTGTAGAGCTGGTTTTGGGTGCTTCAGTCAATAGTCAGCCAAGTATAGAATTAATTTTAGGAGAATTAGGTGCTGAGTCTGGGGGGACAGAAGTTTACTTTGACGGCGATCGCCTGATTACTCGGAAAATTTCTGGGGAACAAACTTCAGTACAACCTTTAAATGATAGAGAAGGAGGTCGTAATATTGCTCAATTAAATCCTCCAGGTAATCCAGGAAGCGATCGAATTAAGGTTTTGTTTTGGGTGGATGAGTCTAGGTTTTTGAGAATAACAGTGGAGGATTTATTGACAAATGAAACTTTGTTAAATGAGCAAGCTGTTGTGCAATTGAGTTAGTATATTTATTTATCAGATAGTTATGTTTAATGTAAGCATTCAGCAGTCAGTTAGCATAAGCATAGAGGAGCTGCGCTTTTCATGTCGCGAGCGTTAACGTTTGCGAGCATTCCCTATATGAAAGTTATGCGGTAGCAAAACAGCTATCAGCTTTTAGTTATTAACTCCCAGGGAAGGAGGAAGTAGTCTTTCCCGCAGAATTAAAAGTTATGGATGAAATTGGTCAACTAGCTAACTTTAGTAACTTATTATATTCATGTATCTGAATGCTGAATACTAATAGCTGAATGCTTACTGTTTAATTATTGTTTAGTATCTAGTTCTGGAGAAAATATAGATAGAAAGAAAAAATACGTTATCTTTGGAGATTCACATTCTCAGTTTTTTACTCGTCGAAAACATAAAGACTTAGAAGTTCATTTATATCGAATACGCAGAGCTTCCATGGCAAGTTTTGCCAAGAGAGAATCTACACTAAAAGTTGTCGCTCAAATCAGACAAAAAATTTATGAGCATCAAGATTTAGAACAACTAAATACATTAAATGAGTTGAAAAATTTTCTGAAAATTAGACAGAGGCTTCCCAGGAAAAACGTTTTTTTTGAATTCCTTATAGTTTAATTGCCAAAGTGTTTGATGTTCCTTAAAGATTTAAGGAGGCAAAAAATTTATGTAAAGGTTTTCTAGATAAAGTTGTTAAGGGATTTTCTTCACAACAGGAAGAATCAGAAAAAGTTGTTTGAAAAACTTCTACTTCTGAACTAAATTCAGATTCTCAAAATCCTGATAATTTATCACAACAGAAAGAATCAAAAAAAGTCGTTTGAGAAACTTCTACTTCTGAACTAAATTCAGATTCTCAAAATCCTGATAATTCATCACAACAGGAAGAATCAAAAAAAGTCGTTTGAGAAACTTCTACTTCTGAACTAAATTCAGATTCTCAAAATCCTGATAATTCATCACAACAGAAAGAATCAAAAAAAGTCGTTTGAGAAACTTCTACTTCTGAACTAAATTCAGATTCTCAAAATCCTGATAATTCATCACAACAGGAAGAATCAAAAAAAGTCGTTTGAGAAACTTCTACTTCTGAACTAAATTCAGATTCTCAAAATCCTGATAATTCATCACAACAGAAAGAATCAGAAAAAGTTGTTTGAGAAACTTCTACTTCTGAACTAAATTCAGATTCTCAAAATCCTGATAATTCATCACAACAGAAAGAATCAAAAAAAGTCGTTTGAGAAACTTCTACTTCTGAACTAAATTCAGATTCTCAAAATCCTGATAATTCATCACAACAGGAAGAATCAGAAAAAGTCGTTTGAGAAACTTCTACTTCTGAACTAAATTCAGATTCTCAAAATCCTGATAATTCATTTTCAGACTTAGTTATTTTCCCGATTATTGAAAAAGATTTAACTCCAGAAAATCTTGCTGAGATTGTAGGGATGGTTGCTCATTTTTTTGATTATAATCCCCGTCGTTTAAAACAATATATTAATGTTTTTAAGTTCAAAACTTATATTGCTTACTATGCTGTTGGAGTTACTTTTGCTGAAAAAGAAAAGATAGAAGCGATAACTATCGAACAAATGGGTAAGTTTACGGCACTGACTCTCAAATATCCTCGCCTCTTTTCGGAACTAAACAATAATGCAATGCAAAAAATCACAAACATTTTCATTTTCTGAGAGCTGCCTAAAAAAAAATCGGCGCCTCAAAGGATTTTCGGTTGCATCCTCACAAAAATTCTGATACGATAAAAATCAACAGGGGTTGTTCGTCCCTGTGCATGACTTTTTATTCAACTAAATTTCCTTGCTGAGAGACTTTTCAATATTCAAGAACTTTTCCTAGGAGCTTTCATCAATCAGAAGTTACAAGCTTTGTCAGTCAAGGTTTTTAGAGTTTAGAGTTTTTGGCCTTAAAAAACTCTAAACTCTTGCCACATATCACTTTCAGATTTAATTGATGACACGTCCTAGAGCAATACCAGAAATATTTTCATTTTCTGAAGCTCCCATAAATCCTTCGTTGTTTTTCCCTCATCAAATCTTTCCATCCATCCTCAGTGGAAAATCATCAACATTTTCATTTTCTGAGAGCTGCCTAAAAAAAATCGGCGCGTCGAAGGATTTTCGGTTGCATCCTCACAAAAATTCTGATACTATAAAAATCAACAGGAGTTATTCGTCCCTGTACATGACTTTTTATTCAACCAAATTTCCTTGCTGAGAGACTTTTCAATATTCAAGAACTTTTCCTAGAGCAATACCAGAAATATTTTCATCTTGTGAAGCTCCAATGAATCATTGTTTTTTCTCTGTTGTCAAAGGAAAAGTAAATGTAACAGAATTAAAATTCTAAAATCTAAAAACCCAGACGTTCTAGTTATGACTGTAGAAGAAGCAACTACAATAGAAGAAGCAACTACAACACAAGCAGCATTTCTACTCAATATTTCTACAGGTAGATTACGAACACTACTTAATGAAGGCCGTGTTCGAGACGCTTACAAAGATGGCAGACGTTGGATGATTCCATTAAACAAACGGGGAATGCCAGAAATTACACCAGGTCGCCGTGGTCCTGAAGGCTCTTGGAATAAAAATAGGCGTACAGCTAATACTTTTGTTCATGTTCTACGAAAGACTATAGATTACAACCGAGATAATGGAACTTCTCATCCAGCACTTGCTGTGAAGGTAGGAGATAAAAAGGATTATTGCCACGCTCTGAAAATAAAAGGACCTTGCCAAATAGTTTATCAACCTCATCAACCTAATAATAGTCAAGCCGGAGGTGCCCGTCTGTGGATTGAAGTAGAACCGGAACATATAGTAGAGCGAGTATACTTCAGTAATGGAGACTATGGTCCGCCACCAGAAGTAGTTCAGCAGCGAGCAAAAAATCAAAAGAAAAAATCAAAGACTGGGAAAAAAAAGTCAAAAATTAAAGGAAAAAGAAAGTAGTAGAAGCGCTTCAAGAAATAATTAGGGCTTGCTGAAAAAGTATACGCGAGTAAGGGTAGGAGTCAGGAGACTCGAGACTCGAGACTCGAGGAATGGGAAATTTAAAGAAGGCAGGAGGAAAAATTTAATTCGTGATTTTTCTGCCTTATACAACCCAAAATTCGCTCCTAGCATTTTGATCAAGCAGCTCACGCACCAGGTATTTCTGACGATAAAAAAGGCTACAACTTTTACAGTGCTTTTCAGTTGAGTAGACCACAAAACTGTTGTAGGAGTAATGAGTAATGAGTAAGGAGTAATGAGTAAGGAGTCAGTATGATTGTGGTTTATTCATATGAAAACCGCTGTAAGGGTAGGAGTCAGGAGACTCGAGACTCGAGACTCGAGGAATGGGAAATTTAGAGTTGCTAGTCGGATATTTTATCCCTTAGTTTTTTTGCCAATAGTCAACCCTTTCATCCTAACTTTTTTAGCTTTTTAGAAGGAAAACCCTGTACTTTTTCAATACCTAAAAAGGCTCAAGCCTTTGTATATAAATGCTTTGATATTTAATCAGCAGAGCAATAATTATATCGTGTCCGAATGATTAGACATAATAAAACTCCTTATGAATTGTCATCTTTGTGGAAGGAAGTTATGCTAAAGTTATATGGAATTTCTTTCTTCAATCATTTTCAAACCAAGCGATTTCTCAACTTTGCTGACAATAAATCAATGGTTGAAGTTGCCAAAATTAGAATTATCAAAATTGCACAAACTTTGTGATAATCAAAAGACTGAAAACTTTGATGAAGAGAAACACCAATACCACCTGCACCGACTATTCCTAAAACTGAAGCAGAACGAACATTAGATTTAAAGCGATACAAAATAAAAGAAATCCATAAAGGCATTACTTGAGGAATTACTCCAAATATAATCTCTTGAATTTTACTTGCACCAGTAGCACGAATTCCTTCAACCTGACCTGGTTCAATTGATTCAACAGCTTCTGAAAAAAGCTTTCCTAAAGTACCTGCTGTATGTACAAATAAAGCTAAAACTCCAGCAAATGAACCTAAACCAACAGCGACTACAAATATTAAAGCAAATACAATTTCATTAATCGCTCGCATGGCATCTAAAATTCGACGTATTGGTTGTACAATCCAAGTTGGACTAATATTTTCTGATGCCATTAGAGAAAATGGAACAGAAACGATCGCTGCTAAAAGAGTTCCCTAAATTCCCATTGAAATAGTAATTATTGTTTCTTGTAAGTAAAATTTCCAATCAGAAAAATCAGGGGGAAAATATGAGGAAATATATTCAAACATTACATAGATTTTCCAGTCAGAAAAATTAGGGGGAAAGTATGATTCTGCATACTCAAAATTATCCCCGCCATATTTAAAGAAAATTAGGAAGTTTATCTCACTTTGTAGGTAAGAAAAAATCAGAATAATTAAGGCAACCAGGAGAAATATTATGCGAGTAGAAGTAACTCTTTTTTTCTCTTTAGATAACATTTCTATGACTGCTCGAGAAGCTAGGGCAGTTCTATTATTATGGTGAAAATTAGTAGTTACGGAGTTCACCCACGGTTTTTTTTGGGGGGAATTACTACCTCTATTCCTCTATCAGTTAAAGGCTCAATGACTCTCTCTTGAGCATCATAAGCTTTATCCCCTAATATCGCTTCCGCTTCTACCATCGGTAATAAAACATCTGCTCCATCATTCGTCAGAAGCCTGACCTGGAGTTAAAAAAAGTGTGTGGGATTACGAGCGAGCATCTACTACACCATGTATTTTCGTACTCAATCCCCCAATGCTTAGGCCAATGTCTTCCTGTTCTGCACTACTGTATGCGGCTCCGGCACTATGTTGATGAGCACGAACAATAGTGGCATCAATTCCGGGCATACTCATTATCTGCATCTTCAGCTAGAGCTTGAAATACTATGCACCCATACCCCTGACTGGCTCCAACGACTAAAACGGGTATGGACGAACGGGTCAGTCCCCGAATCAATAAGAGTAAGTCTCTAATCATGAATTCCGGCTCTATATCTGTATAAAACAGCTTCCACTTTCGAGGCGGCTGTCCTTTGCTGTCCTTCCGACAGTTCCTTCACGCCCTGGTAATAAATGTTGAATCCTTTCCCATTGATCCCATAAGCAAGGCATAACATCTAGTCATTTAGAGCAGTCCTATGGATGTTATTTTTCATGGATCATACTATACATTTAGTGTCAACCTATTTAATTGATGACACGCCCTAGCTCCTTGTACTAAACAACGAGCGATCGGTACTCGTTGTTGTTGCCCACCCGAAAGTTGAGAAGCTCTTTTATAAGCTTGGTCTAAAATTCCTACTCTTTCTAATGCAGAAAGTGCTTGTATTTTTTCCTCTTTTGTAAATAGACGTAGTGCAGAATTTACCAGAGACATTCGTGCCAAATTTCCCACCAAAACATTTTCAATAACTGTCAGTCGTTTAACTAAATTAAACTGTTGAAAAATACAGCCTATTTGGCAACGTAACTTTCTAATGTGGGAGTGAAATTTCCCATCTGTTTGTAAAGCTGTACCAAATACAAAAACCTGGCCTCGATCTCCTTTTTCTAAACCATTGATATGTCGTAGCAAAGTAGATTTTCCCGAACCAGAAGCACCAACTATTGAAACCATTTCACCTACTTCAATATTGATATTAATTTGTGCCAGAGCAGGTTTACCTTTAAAACTTTTATCAAGATTTTTAACTTCTATAGCCTTGTGTTTAGACATTTATCCATTAATGAAAAATTAGCTCTGAAAAAGAACCAGTTTCGATATCTTAGTTGCGGGATGGAAGCGATCGCTCCAACTCCGATATTTTAAATACCATTAGGTCTTTGGGGAAGCGATCGCTTCTGGAAAAAATCGAAGAGCAAAATGCAACTCTATTTGCTGCTAAACCGATTTTTAAAGAATATTTGTTAGAGTAAAATATCGGGATTAGGGGTAAATATAGCGAAACTGTCACTATACGGCCATATAGAAATTCAACCCTATCTATACATAGGTTTCAGAGGTTGAAAAATCTCAAGATTTTTACTGATAGTGATAAATTTTTATTATTGATTAGATGTAGTATTATAAAGCTGACCACAATAAAGATTGGAAAAAATTAACTCAAAATCATCCCTTTCTCATGCATTAATGCTACACTTGGAAGGAGGTAAAAATAACTGGAAAAATCACAGAAGTTAGTTAACAAGAAAATTATGTCAATAAATAGTATTTAGAAATAGAAAATCCAAGTATAGCAAAGTTTTTAAGAATTGCTATAATACTCCATGACCTACGACATACTTTTGCCACTGAAAAAGTAGGTTTAATTGCAATTGAGGAGTTAAAAGCTCTCATGGGACATAAAAATATTCAAACTACTTTACCCCCGATCATTCCTGCGGTTATCATCATAGACGGTTATTGATTTACCAAAAGGTTTCCCCCACTACTTCCAAAACTCTCGATTAAAAGGGCAACGCCACTTTTCAATTAATTCATATTCTAATTGTTGTCGGGGTAAATATAGCGAAGTTGTCATAGAGGGCAATTTAGATATTATTTTAGATATTATTGCAGTTTTCAGTGGCCCTTGAGAGAGTGGCGCACTTGGTACGCAAAAGCCAGTAAAACAACCACTAGATCTGCTGTTTACCATTTCAAGAAATTAACTTAAATTTCTAATATTTTGCAATATTTCATTGGATACGATTATGAAAATATCATTTTCTGAGATACTTACTGAGTAAAGCTTTCATTCCTAGATTACCCCTGGTGACAACTTCGCTATATTTGACCCGATTAAGAACAACTAAATATCAAATCTGTTAGTATCGGTATAAAAAAGCGTAGAAACCGGGTTGGTTTTAAATTCCCTTGTCCGGACGTTGCTTGAGCATTAATGCGTTTTCCGTTCCGGAATGCTACGCTTTCCATGTCGCTCCGCGTTAACGGAGTTATGCGGAACGCTAAACGTCCCTACCATCTACCTCCCACAAACCCGGTTTCTCATAACTCGTCAAGTTTTAAGCCAAGAAAATCTCACTTTTAAATTTTGACTTTTAACTTTTGAGTTGAAACTTTAAGATGCTACCTTAGCAGTCGATCGCCGTCGCCTTCTTCCCACGGGTTTAACTGTAACCTCTTTTGCATCTTCTGCATCTGGAGTTTGCATCAAGAAAACTAACAAGGGTTGACCTTGAAATTCTCGTCTTAACATTCTCTGAATACCACATTCAAGCTCATTTTGCAATCCAGACCAATCAACCTGAGTATTGTTATGACCATTGGAGTTACCATATTCAGACCAGTAATGACTTAAATCTTTCTCTAACACCTTAACCACCAGTTCTTGCAATTCTGCTTGTTCCACAGAACTCACCACTCCACGCAAGTGTAACTGAGGTTTACCAATCAACTTACCATCCAAACCAACTGCTAATGCTACAGTAACCACACCATCCTCTGCTAGTTGTTGTCTTTCCTTGAGTATTTTGTCTTCTACCATACCCGAACGGGAAGAATCTACCAACTCAATACCAGAAGATACTTTATCTGCAACATAAATAGAATCTTGAGTCAGTTCCACCACATCTCCATTTTGAATCACAACCATATTTTCTGGAGGAACTCCCATACCTTGAGCAGTTTGACTGTGTTTTACTAACATCCTATGCTCTCCGTGAACTGGGATAAAGAATTTCGGACGGGTAAGCGCCAACATTAATTTTTGGTCTTCCTGACAACCGTGACCAGAAACATGAATACCCTTGTCTTTTCCATAAATAACATTTGCTCCTAGCATCATTAGTTTATCTATAGTATTGACAACAGCGATTGTATTCCCAGGAATAGGGTTGGCAGAAAACACCACTGTATCTCCTTGGCGAATTTTTATTTGCCGATGTTCGCCTTTAGCAATACGAGTTAGCGCTGACATTGGTTCCCCTTGAGAACCTGTAGTCAAAATCAACAATTTTTCATCAGGTAAACTCCGGACACTATGCAAAGGTACAAACAAACTATCTTCACATTTTACATAACCAAGATTGCGAGCATGAGCAATAACATTAAGCATAGATCGCCCTACTACTGCCACGAACCTACCATGTTTTTTTGCTAGTTCTAAAACTATTTGTAATCTATGTACGCTAGAGGCAAAAGTTGTCACCATTACACGTCCTGGTGCATTGGAAAATACTCTGTCTAAGTTTGGATAAACTGACTTTTCTGAAGGAGTAAAACCAGGTACTTCTGAATTTGTAGAGTCGCTAATTAAGCAGTGAACTCCTTTTTCTCCATATTCTGCCAACTTTTGCAGATCAAATTTTTCTCCATCTACAGGAGTATGGTCAATTTTAAAGTCACCTGTATGGATAACTACTCCCACTGGTGTGGTTATTGCTACAGTAAAACTATCCGCCATTGAGTGAGTATTACGAATATATTCTATACTGAAATATTTACCCAACCTAACAACATCACGGGGGCGAACAGTTTTCAATTCTGTGCGATTTTGGACTCCTGCTTCCTCTAACTTATGGTAGAGTAGAGCCATCGCTAGTCTAGGTCCATAAATAACTGGAATTTCTATATTTTTCAAATGGAAGGGTATACCGCCAATATGGTCTTCGTGACCATGGGTGACAATCATACCTTGAATTTTATGACGATTTTCACGCAGATAGGTTACATCTGGTAAGACTATATTTACACCGTGCATTCCATCTGTCGGAAAAGCTAATCCAGCATCAAGTAGAATAATTTCGTCATCGTACTCGAATACACAGGTGTTTTTGCCTATTTCATGGAGTCCACCAAGGGGAATAATTTTGAGAGCGGAAGATGATTTTTTTCTAATCATAATTATCCTATTTTTACTGTTGTTTACTTTTCATCATTTTGAGTAATTATCAATGATATTTTATATCCATTAAAATTTAGAAAAACCAACTTCTTATATACAAGATTTTAGTAATACAAATACAGATTAAATAATCATTGCTCAGGTTGATAATATTCAGTTTTGGGAAAAACTTTTTTGTCTGGTGAAATCAGCTCATAATAAACCTAATTTACCCATTTCTACTGATAATTTTTCAGTGACTTCTGTTGGAGGAGCGCATAATGGAGGGCGAGTAGTACCTACTTTCCATCCTAACAGATTCATAGCTGCTTTGATAGGAATAGGATTAGTTGTGGCAAATAGCGCTCTAGATAAATTGAATAGTTGTAGATGAACTTCTGTAGCAACCTGTACTTTACCTTTTTCAAATGCTACTATCATCTCCTGTAGTTGTGTTCCTACCAAGTGACTAGCAACACTGACAACTCCACTTCCACCAATAGCCATCAATGGTAAAGTTAGGGAGTCATCCCCAGAATATATCTTAAACTCTGGTGCCGTCAAGTATCTAATCTGACTTGCTTGGTCTAAGTTACCACTTGCCTCTTTAATAGCAACAATATTTGGAATTTCCGCCAGTCTTGCTACAGTTTCTGGCAGCAGATTTTGACCTGTACGACCTGGTACATTGTACAACATTATTGGTAATTCTGGACTGGCTTGGGCGATGGCTTGAAAATGTTGATAAAGTCCCGACTGTGGTGGTTTATTATAATATGGAACTACCTGTAATGAACCGTCCAACCCCAGTTTAGCTGCTTTTTGAGTACCTGCGATCGCTTCTCTTGTCGAGTTTGACCCTGTACCTGCTATTATTTTAGCTTTTCCTGCTACTGCTTTTTGAACTATTTTAAATAGCTGATATTCTTCTTCCCATGTCAAGCTAGGAGACTCACCTGTTGTTCCACATACTACTAATGAGTCTGTTCCATTTTCTGTCAACCATATTGATAACTTTTCTGCTTCTTCATAATTAACACTACCATCCACGTTAAACGGTGTAATCATTGCAGTCAAAACTCTCCCGAAGTCTACCACACTATTTCCACTCCTTCTTTACATTATGTGATTTATTTATTTGGTCTTCTTAATTTTTTTTGTTATTTATAAACCTAATTTTTTTTAGATTTATATCACCTTACTCACCTTACAGTTTTTACTACCAAAAATTATTCTTTTTGTTTTTGTCTAACTGTAATTCTTAATTACCCATTCTACTTCTATAAATTTCGTAAATCAGGTACTTAAATTACCAATGGATAATCGAGCATTAATTCCCATAAGTTTAAACCCTCTCCTTTTAAGGAGAAAAAAATAAATAATATTTCCTGATCTTCAACCCTCTCCATTTTAACTAGATATAATTATCCATTATTCATTAATTGATAATGAATACCCCTTTTTTTTTGTTTTTAGAACACTGAATCTAAAATGTTCCTACTGGTATCCTCAACCAATTTTTTGCTACTAATAATTCAGCTATTTGTACTGCATTCAAAGCAGCTCCTTTTCTAATCTGGTCTCCACTTAACCATAATTCTAATCCGCAAGGATGAGAAATATCTTGACGAATTCTCCCCACTAATACATCATCGTTACCACTTGCTTCCATTGGCATGGGAAAATAATTTTCTTGCCAATTTTCTACCAGTTTTATACCTGGTGCTTGACTTAATATTTCCCTTGCCTTAACTACACTAAATGGTTGAGCAAATTCTATATTAATTGCTTCTGAATGCGCCCTTAATACTGGTACTCGGATACAAGTTGCTGTCACTCTTAGTTCGTTATAGCCAAATATTTTTCTTGTTTCATTGACCATTTTCATTTCTTCTTGACAATATCCCTGCTCATTGAGTTGGGAATTATGTGGGAACAAATTAAATGCTAATGGGTAGGGAAAAATTTCTGTTGTTGGAGCTTCTCCCTCTAAGATTTCTCTGGCCTGGGTTTTCATTTCTGCCATTGCCCTTGCTCCAGCCCCACTTGCTGATTGATAAGTGGCCACTACTAATCTTTGGATTGGCTGGAGTTTATGTAATGGCCATACTGCTACAGTCATTAATATTGTTGTGCAGTTAGGGTTAGCAATTATACCTTTATGCAGACTAGCTGCTCTTGGGTTAACTTCTGGGACCACAAGAGGCACTTGGGAGTCCATCCGGAAAGCACTAGAATTGTCAATAACTACAGCTCCTGCTTCTACTGCTTTCTTTGTCCATTTTTTTGATATAGATGCACCTGCTGATGCTAGCACTAAATCTACTTTTTTAAATGAATCATCTGTTACAGGTTCTACTTGTAAGCTTTGTTCTTTAAACTTTAAGGTCTTACCTACTGAACTAGGTGATGCTAGTAGTTTTAATTCTGCTACTGGAAAGTTCCGAGTTTGGAGTAATTCTAGCAATTCTGTGCCTACTGCACCAGTTGCACCTAAAATTGCTACTCTGTATGAATCTGACAAATTATATTCCTCCTTTGGTTTCAATTTTCAATAATTTTATTTTTCTCTAGGGGTTTTAATTATATTTAATAATTTCTTATAGCTATCAATTTTTCCAACTAAACTTTATATGTTAATTTTCATTTTTGATTTTGTTTTACCCCAAAATCAAGGTTTAAAGCCTCTCCTTTCTAAGGTTAAAAAGAATAAAAAATTCCTTTTTACTAATCCTCTTCTTTTTAAGAAGAGGTAATTATTAATTATTAATTATTGAAATATATTTCTTTTCTAAATTATCAACTATACTCAGGCACATAATTTCCATATTGTTCTATTTTACTTATTTTTCTTCTCCTGATTATGGGATTAACTTTTTTATCAGTATAGTTTTTAGACTTCGTTATTAATATTATATATTTACTCTTTTAATCTAATTTCAATACGAGCAAAATTATCCATTTATTATGTAATCACTTTTGCTTGATACCTAAAAAATTAATATCTTTTATCTTAGCACATAAAATACAATTTTCTTGATTATAAGATTTAGAAGCTATCAATCTTGGGATATTAGTAGATTCACTACAATACATATTATAGTAGTCGGTCAATAAATTTCAAAAAACTCTACTACCTAGACTGAATTCATTTTCAGCACTTTATACTCAAGGAATACAACTCTTAGTACAGAAGTAGTTTTCAAAATTTTTACTCTCTTGAGGAACAAGTTTATTATTTTAAATTTTAAATTTATGTGTAGCAATATGTCAAACTAGAGCAATCATCATCAAATAAATTCAATATAATTTATCATTATATCTTAGTCTGAATGAAATATATTTAACTGAATAGGTAGAATAGGTATATAGCAATCCTAAATAGGTTGTGACAAATTAAAAAGTAAATAAAAAACTGAAACTCTTACCTGTTCCCAGTTAAGTGTTCCCTGTTCCCTAAAAGCCATTAAAATTTTGTACACAACTCAAATAGGATTGGTATATATCGTGATTATTTGATATCCTTTGGTGGCCTAAAGGCGCGGAGATTCCTACCAATTATTTACTCTTTGGTAAGATTGACGTTTGATCGGATGCTGCTATTTTCAAATAGTTTGACGCTTTCCTAGTTTGTTTGAAGAAGCAGTCAGGAGAAATATTATAGATAGATAAAGATAGAATCACTGTTAGTTAGCAATTCTCAATCCCAAGCAATTGTAGACATTATACAAACATTCATTGGGGATTTCAACTCCATAAGCCTTTAAGCCAGGATTAGGATAGATTGGCCAAAGTCCAAAAATTAGTAGGTCTTTAATTATACTGACTTCCAGCTATTCGGGCAACGTCTCTGTCAATAGAAGTCTGTTAATGTCTCAGATTATCCAGCTACGACTAAAATATTTTTACTCAGGGATCGTACTCACTACCACAGTTCAAACATTTCCATTCTTTAAGTTGAAAAGTTTAAATCTCCAAAAAGAGCAAATTTGAGATGTTGGTTTCTAACGACTAATAATTTGAAAATTATGACCATACTTTTGCTTTTGTGCTTTGCTATGTAATCTAACTAAAGTCTTATATGCTTGCCCTGGCTTGTATAGAAGACCATTACTTACTTCATTAATAACCACTAAACAACAATAAAGTTAAAAAAGTCCTAAGATTAAGGTCTAAGTGACTAACATAGAGGAATAATATAGTAATATGCACAGATAAATTGCTAGAAACAGAGGAATAGTAAAGTTTCTCAGAGTTACCCAAGCAAGAAATACTTATATAGCTTAAAAGAATTATAACCTAGTAATACTGACTAAATTAGAAAAGCCGATGAAAGTTACCCAGGAAAGACTGCCAGCTAGCCAAATAGGTCTAGAAATCAAGATTACACCAGAAATGTCCAAGAATGCTTATGAGCAGGTAATCCAGAAGTATACCCGTTCGGCCAATATTCCTGGGTTCAGAAAAGGCAAAGTACCTCGAAACATATTGATACAAAGGCTAGGAAAAAATTATCTCAAGGCAATGGCCTTAGATGACTTAATCAACAATTGCTTAGAAAAAGTAAAGGAACAAGAACAAATCAATGCAATAGGCCAATTTGAACTGAAGACACAGTTTGAAGAGTTGGTAAAAGATTTTGAACCAGGAAAAGAAATGGCTTTCTCGGCTAAGGTGGATGTAGAACCAGAGGCCAAGGTTGAGAATTATAAGGGATTAGTGGTTAAGGCAGAAGAAGCTAAGTATGACCCGGCCCAAGTTGACGAATTTCTTGATGAACGTCGCTCTCAAATGGCAACATTAATTCCTGTAGAAGGAAGAGCTGCTGAGTTGGGAGATGTGGCTATAGTGGATTTTGTAGGTGTAATTCCACCGGAGACAGAAGGAGAAGAAGCAAAAGAAGTGCCCGGAGGTAAGGCTCAAGATTTCCAAATGGATTTAAAAGAAGGACAATTTATTCCTGGCTTTATTGAGGGAATAGTGGGAATGAAGCTAGAGGAAACAAAGGAAATTTCTGCACAGTTTCCTTCAGAATATAGTGAGACGGAGTTAGCAGGTAAGCCTGCAATATTTACTGTGACTGTTAAAGAACTTAAAGAAAAGGAATTACCAGAATTAGATGATGATTTGGCTCAAGAAATTAGTGAGTTTGAAACAATAGCTGAATTACGGGAGTTCTTGGAGAAAAAATTTACTAAAGAAAAAGAGGAACAAACAAAACAAAATAAGGAAAAATCTATTGTAGAGGAGCTAGTGACTCATCTAGAAGTAGAAATTCCAGAAACATTGATTAAAAATGAAGTTCAACAAATGTTGGCCCAAAGTGCAATGGAGTTGAGCCAGTATGGAATAGATGTTAAAGAATTATTCAGCAGTGATAAATTGCCGGAAATGCAAGAGCGATCGCGACCTGAAGCAATTGGGCGGTTAAGAAGAGATTTAGCTATAGCTACAGTGGCCAAAAAAGAGTCGATAAAGGTGGACGAAGAGGAAATAGCAGCAGAGTCAGCAAAGGTAATGGAGCAACTAAAAGGAAAGGATGTTGATCCAGATAGGTTAAGACAAGTGGTTACGGAAGACCTATTGAAAGAAAAAACCATCAAGTGGTTAGAAGAAAATGGTACTGTGGAATTAGTCCCTAAAGGAACTTTAAACACAGGGTCAGAAATATCTCAAACTACAGAATTAGAAGTAGAAGTAGAAGTAGAAGTAGAGGCAGAGTCAGAAATAGCTAAAGCTAGTGAAACTATTGTAGAAGTAGAGGCAGAGCAAGTAATTAATGTAGAGAATTCTTAGAAAGCGGTTGGTAGTATTGATATTCCTGGTAATTTCCAGTTATATAAATGGCCTACCTGTGGATTTTATGAATTTTGGCAAGGATTGACAACCAAAATTGTTGTTAAGGCGATGAGTTGTGATTTTAGCTTACCGAAGTGCCTCGCCCTAAAGCCGGGAACTTTTTGATTCATTGAGCAAGAAAATATTAAGTTATAGTATTTTTGTTGCGGGTGGACAATCTGAGAGATTAAACAAGCACGGAAGTAAGCTTAACCCACCCCCAAGAGGGCAGTCTGTTTCATTCTTTCTTAAGGCAGAAGGGAAACAGGGGAGTACCGAGCTGGGGAGAATTTTCCGCGCTCAACCCCTTGATTTTCCTCAAATTTATCGCTCAATAATTTGGGAATTTTTGGGAAAACCATAGGATTTTTCAGAAGTTCCCTTGATTTTACCTAGATTATGCAGGGAACTTTTCCCACTCTCGGGTTGTGAAAATCAGCCCCTTTTGCGACTTTAATTCCCAAATCCCTCTCGCATGTGTCCACAACTTCCCTTAACCGATTATTTATTTGACTTTGAAACAAGCCCCCAAGAGGGGGGCAGCACCATAAGAAACATCAACCCACCGAAGCAGCTAGAGCTATGTAGGAATCCTCACGTCTAACAGTCGGGAACCATGTCAACAATAGTTTCCATGTTCTAAAACTTGTTATAGTTTTATTGTTATCCATCAAAAATTGAAGTGAAGAGAACGTACCTTTAAGTGACCTCCGAAAGTGGGACAATTATGGAGTGAGACCCGAATGAGACATTAGTATTTTCTCAACATGGGGAAGTACATCAAAAAACCAGGGCAAGCTATACCCGAAGTTACGCCTGTAGACTGGAAGAGGCCGACCTCCCAGGCTGAGGCAGGGTCTTAGATAAAAAATTGTTATTATTAGGTTTTTCCTAGTTTAACAAGAATTGTTAAGGTTTTGTATAGCAGTAAATAGGAAATAGTCCGGTTAACCAGACTACCAATATTGATAAAACTACGGCATAATAATATTTAGCTCGGAATATACTGAGCCAAAATATAAAATAGATAAATAAGCCAGTGTATGATGGTTATATCCCAGTATTCTGATAATTTAGTTAGTATTTATAACAATTTACAAATCTACTCCGGTCCTAGTAACATTGTGCCAATGGTTGTTGAACAGTCTGGGATGGGAGAAAGGGCTTTTGACCTCTACTCACGACTGCTTCGGGAAAGAATAATTTTTCTCGGAACTCAAGTAGACGATAATTTTGCAAATACTATTACAGCCCAAATGTTATTCCTCGATGCTGAAGACCCAGAAAAAGATATTCAATTATATATCAACTCTCCTGGAGGATCAGTTACTGCTGGAATGGCTATCTACGACACTATGCAACAGGTACGACCTGATGTAGTGACGATTTGTTATGGTTTAGCCGCAAGTATGGGCGCTTTTCTTCTATCTGGTGGGGCAAAAGGTAAGAGAATGTCTCTTCCTAGTTCCAGGATTATGATTCACCAACCTTTGGGTGGCGCTCAGGGTCAAGCTGTAGATATTGAGATTCAAGCGAAGGAAATCCTTTATCATAAACGTAAGCTAAATGAATTGTTAGCAGAACACACAGGTCAACCTCTAGAAAGAATAGAGATTGATACAGAGCGCGACTTCTTTATGTCCGCACAAGAGGCTAAAAATTATGGCCTGATCGATCAAGTTATTACAAGACAGAATCTTCCTGTACCAGGAGAATCTGTCCCTGCAATGTAAGAAGAGGCAGTTATGTCTAAATACGACTCCCATCTAAAATGTTCATTTTGTGGCAAGTCTCAAGAACAGGTCCGGAAGTTGATAGCTGGACCTGGGGTTTATATCTGTGATGAATGTGTAGAGTTGTGCAATGAGATTTTGGATGAGGAGCTTTTTGACTCCAATGCTACAGGGGCACAACCACCAATGCCACGTCCAGCACCTGCGCCCCAAAAACGGGGGACTGGTGCTAAGAAATTATCTATTAATCAAATACCTAAACCTAGGGAAATTAAGAATTATCTTGATGCTCATGTTATTGGTCAGGAGGAAGGTAAGAAGGTTTTGTCTGTGGCAGTTTATAACCACTATAAACGTCTGACTTTTCTAGAGGCTAAAAAAAGTGGCAAGTCTTCTCAAGATGAGGTGGAGTTACAAAAGTCTAATATTATGTTGATTGGGCCAACTGGTTGTGGTAAGACTTTGTTGGCTCAAACTTTGGCGGAGTTGTTGGATGTGCCTTTTGCTGTGGCAGATGCCACGACTTTAACTGAAGCTGGATATGTTGGGGAGGATGTGGAGAATATTTTGTTGCGACTTTTGCAAGTGGCAGATTTAGAGGTGGATGAGGCGCAACGGGGAATTGTGTATATTGATGAGATTGATAAGATAGCTCGTAAGAGTGAGAATCCTTCTATAACAAGAGATGTTTCTGGGGAGGGTGTACAGCAGGCTTTGTTAAAGATGTTGGAGGGGACTGTTGCTAATGTTCCTCCCCAAGGTGGTCGGAAACATCCTTATCAGGATTGTATTCAAATTGATACGAGTAATATTTTATTTATTTGTGGTGGGGCTTTTGTTGGTTTGGAGAAGATAGTGGATCAGAGAATTGGTAAAAAGTCAATGGGTTTTATCCAGCAGGGTGGAGAAAGTCATCAGGAGGTTAAGGAGAAGAAGGTTGTAGATTTAATGAAGCAAATGGAACCGAATGATTTGGTGAAGTTTGGTTTGATTCCAGAGTTGATTGGACGAATACCGATGGTGGCGGTGGTTGAACCTCTGGATGAGGAGACTTTGATGGCAATTTTGACGGAACCTCAGAATGCTCTGGTGAAGCAGTATCAAAAGTTGTTGCGGATGGATAATGTGAAGTTGGAGTTTGAGGAGGAGGCGGTGCGGGCGATCGCTAAGGAGGCGTTTAGGAGAAAGACTGGGGCGCGAGCTTTGCGGGGTATTGTTGAGGAGTTGATGTTGGATGTGATGTATGAGTTACCGTCACGGAAGGATGTGACTCGTTGTACTATTACGAAGGAAATGGTGGAGAAGCGATCGACTGCGGAGTTGTTGGTTCATCCGTCGTCTTTGCCTAAACCGGAGTCTGCTTAATTGATCGGGACTTAGGTTGAGACGCTATATATAGCGTTCAAAAACTATAACGTTTTATATATGTAGTGTTGAAAACCAAAAAATGCCTAAGTCCTGTTTATGTTTTGTTTCTAATCAGCACTTGAATAAAAATCTTATATGGCTACTGGGTTGACACATCTAAAATGGTGCGTGACAAAGAATTTCTAAAGAACTTTCACAGTTTCATTTTTAGCTGTCGTTACTCACGATTAAATAAATAATATTTTTGTTGAATAAAAATTCATGCGTAGGTACGAACGACCCCGAATAATTACATACTACCATGATTTTTTTGCGGATGCAATTAAAATATCTTTTCGTCGCGGTTTTTTTTTTGGTAGCTCCACAGAATGCAGATTTAGATTAAATTAGGTTGTATTTATTAATGACAATATAATGCTGAAGTTAGAAGTCAATGGAGATTTAATGATGACTAAACCTGACTTTACAGCGCTTTTCAGATTGATGAACTACATCCTCACAACCAAAACCCCGTAGGGACGTTCCATGGAACGTCCCTACTGTGGTCTACCGTGCAGGAAAACTGCTGTAAAAAAATGATACGGCAAGAACTGATATAAAATCCGTTTATACAGTAATCGCAAAATTACTTCCTCAACTAAAATATGTTAAGCATAAATACGAATTTAAAAATTTATGCATTTTCATTTCCTTTCTTACTCATTACTCCTTACTCATTACTCCTTACTCATTAATCCTGAGTAATACGATAACTAATTACCCGGATTCTATATGAGGTCTTATGTTTTGACTCATCGAGAGGATGATGATGCTATAGAAGGGTTGATTAAACGAGGAAATTCTGATAGTCCTAAGTATCTGTTTTCACAAACAGAGGAAAAAGTTGGAAAGTAATCAAGTTGAGAAATTTTGCTCTAACAAATATTCTTGAAAAATTGGTTTAGTAGCAAATAAAGTTGAATTTTGCCTTTCGATTTTTTCTAGAAGCGATCGCTTCGTCAAGAATCTAATGGCATTCAAAATATCGGAGTTGGAGCGATCGCTACTTTCCCGCAAGCAAGAGATAGAAACTGGTTCTCTAAACAGAGGAAGATATTCAGCAGATGGGAGAAATATTGAGGAAAAAGTTGGAAAGTAATCAAGTTGATAAATTTTGCTCTAACAAATATTCTTGAAAAATTTGTTTAACGGTGAATAGGGTTGAATTTTGCCTTTCGATTTTTTCTAGAAGCGATCGCTTCGTCAAGGATCTAATGGCATTCAAAATATCGGAGTTGGAGCGATCGCTACTTTCCCGCAAGCAAGAGATAGAAACTGGTTCTCTAAACAGAGGAAGATATTCAGCAGATGGGAGAAATATTGAGGAAAAAGTTGG
>NZ_JAAHHT010000123.1 GCF_010672085.1 Okeania sp. SIO3I5 | reverse complement strand
TGTTGAGAAATAGTTTTATATTCGGCAACTGTGACTCCAAAATGAAACTTGACACCATTTTTTTCAGCAGCTTCGACTAAAGCTAAAGTTAACTCAACAGGGTTAACTTGTAAATCTTGGGGAGAATAAATAGCTGCTGTTACTTCGGATGTTTCGATCTGGGGGCAGCGATCGCTCAGTCGTTCCACATCCCACATTTCTAATGGCAAACCGTCTGCTTCCCGAATATCTATTAATCTTTGCCATTTATCCAGATCGTCCCCAGGCAAACACAACTGTAAAATACCTTGGCGGTTATGGGGAATAGGGCGATTTATTTTTGCCTCTAACTCAGGAATTAGACTGTGATAAGTTTCCACGCTCATTCGCCTCATTTTCCAAGGTCTGCCTTTAGCTTTTTGACTAATGACTCCCATCAAAACACCCAAAGCAGCACCCGTAGATGCAAGAGCAGGCATTTGTTTATCTAAAACTGTAATTTTTAAACCTTCTATTTTGCTGAGTTGATAAGCGATCGCCGCTCCAACTATTCCACATCCAATAATTACTATATGACTCATTTTTTTTAGGAAGTAGGGATTCAATAATTAATAATTAATAATTAATAATTAGGGTTTGCTGATGAAATATTAAGTCCTTTTCAGGTAAAAGTTTCAGGCTTTTTAGGTCTTGAAAAAAATTCAAGCTTTTAGGTCTTTTCGGTTCAAAAATGAGCATATTTTGGGCAGATCAAGACAGAAAAATTGACGAACAATTCTTACTCCTACCTCCTCGCTCATCCCCATTTCTCCAGTATCGAGTCTCCAGTATCGAGTCTCCTACCCTTACTACAATACTTTTTCAGCAAACCCTAATTAGGCGTTGCTGAATCAAGGTATGAAAATAAAAGTTGAACAATCTCAAATATTTGTTATTCAATAGTTTAGCAATTACCAAACAATACAAATCATACCCACGCATCAGCAACGCCAATAATTAATAATTAATAATTACCTCTTCTTATAACGGATAGGATTGACTAAAAGGATTTTTTTTCTTGAAATAGAAGGCTTTATACGTTAATTTTTCGATAAAAATTTCTGAAAAAACTGTAGGGGTTTGGTTTCCAAATCCCATTTTTGCTTGGGTTTGGAGACCAAACCCCTACTAGAAAATTTTACAACCTAATTTAGCATTGCTATAGTTTTGACTTTAGCTGAAAGCTGATAGCTGATAGCTGATAGCTATTTAATTTTTGGCACTAAACCTAAGAAAGTGTCAAAATCAGCTACTGCTTCTTTGTACTCACTGATAGCTTGCTTTTTATTCCCTTCTGCTGCTGCTACATCAATATCCTGCAAGTCCCCAAATACTTGTTTTGCTGCATCCAGCACAGGTGTTTTGTCTTTTGGTAATAATAGACTTTGGGTCAGATAAGTAGTCTTACTCCGTAAATCTCCTAAAGGCCCGTGGATAAATGTACGCACGTTTACCCAATCTTCCTTTTTAATTAGGCTTTTTAGTTCACCCATGCGATCGCGCAAACCTTGTATTCCAGCAGCAGACAGTTCTATTTTCTGTAATTGAGCATCTGAGTAGGTTGGCGGTGGTGTGGGAGAAGCACAACTTGCCAAAAATGTCACTAATAGTGCCATTACCCATGCTACTATCGACCGTTTGTTTAACATAATCCCCTTTTATTTGCCAAAGCTAATTTTAGTATTCTATTCTTAGATTTAAGATGGAAATGACCATTTTGGCAATAGGCATTAACGAAGTCAGTAGGGGCGAACGGCCGTATAGCTTTACGGCATGGACTTCGCAAGGGCGCCCCTACAGAAGTAAACCTACCCCTAACCCCTCCCAGGAGGGGAAGTAGGGGATTTGAGCCGCGCTCCAAAAATATTTCGCCTTAAAAGGCAAGGTTTTAGACCCAATCCTGTTTGATAATTTACCAATTGATAATTAGAGATACTTTTCATTATTCATTATCCATTATCCATTAATGAATTACTTATTTTGCTGAAAACTTTTAAACTGTTTTTCTACTAGATTAGCTAAAGTTTCTCGTGGTAGGAAACGAGAAGTATTAACAATTACTTGATTGAAAAATCCTCCTGTAACAACATTAGATTGATTTTTTTCTAATGCTTGAAGAGCATCTTGTACTACTTCTTCTGCAGAGGTCAATTTTGGCTTTGAAGTTTCTCCAGCAGACTCTGGAAATTCTGCTTTCTGGAAAAAATCTGATTCTGTAGGTCCAGGACAAAGAGCTAATATCTTTACTCCTGAATCTTGATTTTCTGCCCACAAAGCCTCACTAAAACTCAAAACAAATGCCTTAGTTGCACCATAAACAGACATATAAGGCAGAGGTTGAAATCCACCAATTGAAGCAACATTAATAATTCCACCGGACTTGCGTTGCTGCATTCCTGGTAAAAATAAATGTGTTAATTCTACTAAAGCAGTAATGTTTAATTGAATCATATTTACTTGCTTTTCTAGAGGTCTTTCGGCGAAATTTCCATAGTCACCAAAACCAGCATTATTAACTAATAAATCTATGGTTAATCCTTTTTGTAAAACTATTTCAAATACAGATTTTGTTGCTGCTGGTGCTGTTAAATCTTGAACTATTACATCGGTTTGAATTTGATATTTATTCTGCAAATTATTTGCTAATTTTTGTAGTTTATCTTCCGAACTAGCAACTAATACTAGATTGGTTTTTCTCACTGCTAATTCTTGAGCAAAAGTTTCACCAATTCCAGAAGAAGCACCTGTAATTAATGCAGTTTTCATTTGGCTTAAAATCAGATGTAATTTCTATATTTTTGTCAATTTATTATACTTCAAAATTCTTGTTCCTAGCTACGATATTATTTCCAGTAATCCTATGATATTTAAGAACTGGTATCACGATCGCTGGTATGCTAAAGTTCCATTATGGGAAATTTGGGCGTTGGTAAATCAAGAGATGAAACTTTAAGAATAATCTGTTTGTGATACCTCTAAATATCTGACCAAAGTAAGTGATAGGTCTGACCCCTAGTAGAAAATCATCTTAGCAATTACCAACGCCAGTTTTTATCAAAAAAATTGGGTCTAAAACCCCGCTTTTTAAGGCTAAATCTTTTTGGAGGGTTGCTCACGCATCCCCGTTACAAAAACAACTTCTCTAGGGGCGAATGGCCATTCGCCCCTACTGACTTCTGAATTCGTTAAATGGTGCATTTCAATATATGCAAAAATACTTTTTTTCTATTCCCTATTCCCAGTTAAGTTTTCCCTAAAAGCGATAATTTTTTGGCTTTCTTCAAAGTTGAGATGCACCCTTTTTATAGCTTAAGTTAAAAGTTAAATTTGTGGCTTGATATTACAGCAGTTTTGGAGTTTATGAGGTACAAATTTTTACGAATTTAGGAAGTAGAGATTAATATAGCGTTTCTCAGACTAATGAGGTACACCTATCTTTATTTCTATTCTATTCCCTAAAACCTATTCCCTAAAACCTATTCCCTAAAACCTATAATTTTCTACCTCACGCTTTTTGGGAATTGCTATATTTGACATTATTTAAGTGAATTAGTACAAGTTAGACGGGAATAATTTTATGTTTAAAACCCGCCTTTAGGGTATTAATAATTCTAGAGGTTATAAGAATTAAAATAAATTCTTTCTAAATTTCTTTTTGCCTCAAAAATAATAGAAGTTCATCTATAATATTTCCTGACCAATGTTCTTGGGGATAATGCGCTGCTTCTGGCAATTTAACTAACTTTCCATTCTCACAAATATTAGCTAAATTTTCTGCTTGACTAACATCCAACCAAGGGTCTTTTATTCCCCAAATAATTAATGTTGGTTGCTGCCATTCTTTAAAGCCAGATTCAATTTCTGTCATTGATTTTTTTAAGTCTAATTTTTGCACAATTGCTAATATTGCTCTACCAGCAGCAGAACTTTTTAGATAAGGACTACGATAAATTTCTAAATCTTCATCAGCAACTATTAAACGACTTCCTTTTTCTAAAGTTCTATCCACAAATAGAGGGTCTTGAGTCAGCATATCACCAACAAAAGGTATTCCTAATTGTTGCATTTGCCAAGGTAATTTTGCCGCAGTAGAAAGAGGAGTATTTAAAATAGTTAAACGTTCAATTTTTTCTGGATTTCGTAAGGCATATTGTAAACCAACTGAACCTAAAAATCCTTGCACAACTAGATAAAAACGCTCAATTTCTAAACTATTAATTAATTCTCCTAAAGCCTTAATAAAAGCTTCTGGTGTGTAAGGAAAATCTCTTTTATCTAGTTTAGGAGACAAACCACAACCTATCCAGTCGGGAGCGATCGCCCGATAACCTGCTTGAGCTAATTCAGGCATAATTACAGTCCAACTATGGCTTTGAGAAGGCAATCCATGTAACAGTAAAATTGGCAATTTATCTGTTTCCTTATCTGGTTTAGCTTCTCTATAAAACCATTCTAGGGAACCGACTGTTATATTTTTTTTCTCAATTGACATTTATGTTATTAATTTTTTCACTAGATTAACTTGAGGATTATATCATTATTATAGGGAGAATTAATGTGGATGGGATTAAACTACTTTTTTTGTCGGAAAAATAACTACTTAGAAAACATAGTAATCTGCGGATAGGTTTTAACATTTTATCCTAGGGGTTTGGAGACTAAACCCAAACAAAAATGGGATAAAAAGATAGTTTTTTTACTGTTATATTTTTTTCTAAAATGACATTTATTTTATTAATTTGTTGGCTAGATTAGTTTGACGATTATATCATTTTATTGGAATAATTGATGTGGATAGGATTAAACTAATTTTTTGGTCGGAAAAATAACTACTTATCAAACATAGTAATCTGCGGATAGGTTGTAACATTTTATCCTAGGGGTTTGGTCTCCAAACTCCGACTCAAATGGGATGAAAAGATAGTTGTTTTTATGAATGGGATTAAACTAATTTTTTGGTCGGAAAAATCACTACTTATCAAACATAGTAATCTGCGGATAGGTTTTAATATTTTATCCTAGGGGTTTGGTCTCCAAACTCCAACTCAAATGGGATGAAAAGATAGTTGTTTTTATGAATGGGATTAAACTAATTTTTTGGTCGGAAAAATCACTACTTATAAAATATAGTAATCTGCGGATAGGTTGTAACATTTTATCCTAGGGGTTTGGTCTCCAAACCCAAACCAAAACGGGATGAAAAGATAGTTGTTTTTACGAATGGGATTAAACTAATTTTTTGGTCGGAAAAATCACTACTTATAAAATCTAGTAATCTGCGGATAGGTTGTAACATTTTATCCTAGGGGTTTGGTCTCCAAACCCAAACCAAAACGGGATGAAAAGATAGTTGTTTTTACGAATGGGATTAAACTAATTTTTTTTCGGAAAAATCACTACTTATAAAATCTAGTAATCTGCGGATAGGTTGTAACATTTTATCCTAGGGGTTTGGTCTCCAAACCCAAACCAAAACGGGATGAAAAGATAGTTGTTTTTACGAATGGGATTAAACTAATTTTTTTTCGGAAAAATCACTACTTATAAAATCTAGTAATCTGCGGATAGGTTTTAATATTTTATCCTAGGGGTTTGGTCTCCAAACCCAAACCAAAACGGGATGAAAAGATAGTTGTTTTTATGAATGGGATTAAACTAATTTTTTGTCGGAAAAATCACTACTTATAAAATCTAGTAATCTGCGGATAGGTTTTAATATTTTATCCTAGGGGTTTGGTCTCCAAACTCCGACTCAAATGGGATGAAAAGATAGTTGTTTTTATGAATGGGATTAAACTAATTTTTTGTCGGAAAAATCACTACTTATAAAATATGGTAATCTGCGGATAGGTTGTAACATTTTATCCTAGGGGTTTGGTCTCCAAACTCCGACTCAAATGGGATGAAAAGATAGTTGTTTTTACGAATGGGATTAAACTAATTTTTTGTCGGAAAAATCACTACTTATAAAATCTAGTAATCTGCGGATAGGTTGTAACATTTTATCCTAGGGGTTTGGTCTCCAAACTCCAACTCAAATGGGATGAAAAGATAGTTGTTTTTACGAATGGGATTAAACTAATTTTTTTTCGGAAAAATCAGTACTTATAAAATCTAGTAATCTGCGGATAGGTTGTAACATTTTATCCTAGGGGTTTGGTCTCCAAACTCCAACTCAAATGGGATGAAAAGATAGTTGTTTTTACGAATCATTTCATGTTGCTATAGTTATATGAAATACAAAAAATTGTGCTATTTAAAAATCTTACTATCCGTTATCTCTCTATCAATCTTTAGTAGCAAACACTAACGTATTTCATATTAGTTATTCAGGGATTAAGATATTAAATCCTTTCTTGAAATACCACTTAAAATTTGGCAACTCAGGATTTGGAATGATATAGCTTTAAGCTATCATATATCAGCTCAATTCAAAACTATTTTAGTTGATACAATAATTTTTTTTGTTCTTCAAGACTTTCCTGAAATCTTATAAATGTTTCAGGAAATTCCTCATTTCAGCAACTAACCATTCTTTGGTTATAATATTACTTCTAACCAATCTGCAAATTCTGGTGAAATTTCTACACAAGAACGAAAATCTATTTTCATTCTTTTTTGAGGTAGTTCATCTGCGAAACGATGGGTTAATAAATACAATAAAGTTCCACCTAAACTATATAAATCTGAAGCACAATAAGATTTTCCTCTTAACTGTTCGGGAGGCATATATCCAATAGTTCCTACAAAGGTTCTACTGAAAGATATTGTCTGACGATAAATATCTTGAACTGCTCCAAAATCCACTAAAAATATTTTTCCATCAGGTCGTAAAATAATATTTTCCGGTTTAATATCTCGGTGGATGATTGGTGGATTTAATTGATGTAAATAACTCAGAATCTCTAAGATTTGAATTGCTACTTGTTTAACTTGGGTTTCTGTCGCATGCCAACCTTTTTCCACCCAAGTTGCTAAGGAATTTACCGACACTAATTCACGAATTAAATAAAACCATCTATCCGACTTTGTATCAATATAAAAATAATTCAAATATTTGGGAATTTGAGGATAATTCAAATTAGCAATAACTTTAACTTCCCTCTCAAAAAGTTCTAATATTTTCCAGTCTTTTGCTTGTCGTAAAGAAACAGCTTTAACTGCTACTCGCTGATAATTTGTGAGGTCTTCTGCCTCATAAGTAATTCCCATTCCACCTTTTCCCAAAGCAGTAACAATTCGATATCGTTGAGCAATAATATTATTAAGTTCATGTAGAGTCATTTTTCTTATCCTATATAAAAATATTTGCTGTTTTTTGATCTGTCAAATTTTGATTAATCCAATAATTTTTCTTCTGCTTTTTTGAGACTTTGCTGGAATCTTAAATTTTGTAGAAAATCCGCAATTTTAGCAATTAACCATTTTTGAATCCCTACTTGTTTACGGATAAATGAAAGTTAATAATTACAGGAAATTCCAAGTATGTAATGTAAAGATATTAACGTTCAAATCTCTCCAGTGTGGGTATCTTCCCCGCTAGTAGTTTAGCTGACTAAGATTACATTAGCTATATATGAAGTCTTTACATAAAATTAAGTGTATATTTATCATTGGAAGTAAAAGGTAAGGAAAATTAGCAGTAAAATAAACAAAAAAAATCTGAGGAAATAATATCTAATGGTGACACAAATCAAAACTGAAAAATTCTATTCTCCAGAAGAATATCTTTCTTTAGAGATTGACTCAGAAGAAAAACATGAATATATTAATGGTGCAATTATTTCTATGACAGGTGGTACTCCTAATCATAACAAAATAGCAGGGAATTTATATGCAGAGTTAAACTTGGCGTTAAAAGGTCAACCATACCAAATTTTGATCACAAATTAACGACTTTGGATTCCTATGGAAAAAATCTACACCTATCCTGATTTAATGGTAATTGAAGGTGAATTACAATTTCAGGAAGGAAGGCGAGATACTCTCACTAACCCTGTAATTATTGCTGAAGTTTTATCAACATCAACTGAGGGTTTTGAGCGAGGTAAAAAATTTGCTTCCTATCCCACAATTCCCACTTTTAAAGAATATATTTTAATTGAGCAATATACGATGCAAGTTGAACAATTTACTCAAACAGAATCCGGGCAATGGTTATGATCTGAACATCGAGGAGAAGATAGTAAATTATCTCTAAAATTTATTGATTTTGAGATTAATTTATCCGATTTGTATGACAAAGTTAATTTTGATTAATGTACCTAATGTCTTAGGTTTCTTTCCTCAACCTAACCTAATGAATTCTGAAATTCTCTAGTATTACTTCACCATTTTTAGTTGAATAAAAAATCATGCACATAGCCGAACGAACCCTTATAGTTAGATAGTATCATCATTTTTTGGGAAATGCAATAGCAAAACCTTTAGAATTATTTTTAGGAGCTTCCCAGAATGCAAAAAGCTTCTATAGAAACCCTAAGCGTATCTAGTAAGATCGTGAGTAGGGGAGTAGGGGAGTGGGGGAGTGAGGGAGATGAGGTATTGGATAATATGGGAGTATTTTTCTTTCTCGTATTGCCCTGATTCCACATAAGATTCCACTCTTCAAAAATCAAATCAATTATTTCCCCCTACTCCCTAGGAGCTACTCCCTACTTCCTCTTTTCTAGAGATTCTAAATGGTTTCTTATAGATATCAATAAGAAAGTAGGAGAAATTTTTCAATCTTTTCAATGTATTGCCTCTACTCCACTCCCAACTCGTAACTCAAAAATTTTGAGGCAGGTAAAGATAACAATAGATTCTCCAAAAATTAAAAATAAAATCAATTCTTATCAATAAATTATCAATTAAGACCCCCCTGTTCCCTCCTGTTCCCTCCTGTTCCCTATTCCCCATTCCCTGTTCCCTCTTTTATATAAATATCAACAGGAGCAAAGCTTCAGAAATAAAGTTGCACCTCCACTCCTAATGCTTTGCTCCCCATCAATCAATTTTGAAGGGAAAAACTCAGATAACCTAGAAATTCATTTCGGCAGCTTGAACTTTCTCCACTTGTTTCTTCTTCAAAACCAACATAATTTGAGCCAGCATAACCAATGCAAAGAATGCCATCAACCATTTAACCCGACTCGCATCTTGGAGTACAATTTCAGCATCTGTTTGACCAAAACCACCAACATTCGGATTATTCGTAATAACCTGACCTGCTTCAACACTATCTCCTACAGCAACCAACAGTTCAGGACCAGGAGGCACTATATCCACAACAGTCTCACCATCAGCAGTTTCAATAGTGATGGCATTACCCACATATTCCTCAAAACTAATATCAGTAATTGTACCACTAGCAGCCGCATTATAAATAGCGTTATTGCTCTTATTACCAGCAGGATAAACCTGACCGCGACCTCGGTTACCTCCAGCGTGAATGGCATATTTACCAAAGTGGATAGATTCATCTGTTGCTGGATCTGGAGACAAAATAGGGAATACAACCTCTTGGTATTCATCCCCTGGCATTGGTCCAAATAAAAGAACATTTTCTTGCTCTTCAGAATAAGGCATGAAGTAAAGATCCGCAACCTCTTCTCGCCACTCTTCAGGTATTCTATCTTCTGGTGCAATTTTGAAGCCTTCAGGCAACATCAATACAGCACCTACATTTAAACCACCTTTACTACCATCTCCCAATACTTGTTCCACACTCGTGTCATAAGGAATTTTAACAATGGCTTTAAATACTGTATCTGGTAATACAGACTGGGGTACTTCTACTTCCGTAGGTTTAGCACCAAGGTGACAGTTAGCACAGACAATTCTACCTGTAGCTTCTCTAGGAGTTGCAGGAGCAGTTTCTTGTGCCCAGAATGGATAGGCATTTGCTGCCGGAGAACTTGTGATAAATAGTGATATGGAGGCGATCGCTACTAACATTGTCTTGGCGATCTGCTTAAAAAAACTTCCCCACATAGCTGATAAATTTATTTTTGACATTACTTATTTTATGTCTTCTCTCAAAAACTTCTACAAATATGACGTTATTTCACCGTTAACCGCAAAGAGTATAACGGTAGCTCTCTCAACATCACTAAAGAGCTTTTTACTTTCATGGTATGGTTGCTGAGCAATCAAAAATTTCTTAATTAAACCCACCAAGGATCTTCCCCAGTGCGGAAATCTGTTTCTTCCCATTGAGTAAAGACCAGTTTATCATTACTAACATTCGCATGAACTAATGCTAGAGATAGAGGTGCTGGCCCCCTGACTACTTTTCCTGTGTTGTCGTACTGAGAGCCATGACAGGGACAAATAAATTTATTCTCACTACCATTCCAAGGTACAACACACCCTAGATGAGTACAAACTGCATTTAACCCATACTCAGCTAAGGTTTGGTCTCCTTCGATCACTACATAAGTAGGGTCTCCTTTCAGTCCTTGGGCTAAAGTTCGTTCTCCAGGGTTGTGAGTGGCTAAAAACTCACTGACTATAATATCGTTACCAAGGGCATCTTTAGCTGTTACTCCACCACCAGCTCCACCACTAGATGGAGGAATAAAGTAGTTAACGACTGGATATAGGGCTCCGAGGGCTACCCCTGTTACAGTCCCAAAAGTGAGAAGATTCATAAATTGGCGACGCCCCATATCGGGTACATCTGGTGTTCCTTGTGCTTGAGCCATGAATATGTTAGGTGTTTTTTGTGAATTTAGGTTTCTATTTGTGAATTGCAGACAAAAATATGATTGCTGTTAGCCTGCGACTACGGACAACTTGACCATCTTCTATTAGATAGATAGAACAATTCTGCCTTAAGGCCGTTTCATAATTATTACATTGTTTTAACATTTACTCTTATTATTAAGAAATGTAAATATTTGCCAGGGGTTTTGGATTATTTACTTACTAGAGAAAAGGTATAAAATCATATCATAGTTTTATTGTGAGATAAACTAAATTCAATAGAAAATTTTAGGTGTGGATATGACAGGTGAAGAATTACACCAATTATTATTGGCAAAGTGGGGTAAGTCTTATGATATTCAACTACGACGGACGAAGGGCAAAATATTTGTGCAGGTGATGTGGAAGTATTTGGAACAAGTATCCTTTCCCATGACACAAGCAGAATATTTGGCTCACCTAGAAGCCATAGCTACCTATATAAATGGTTTTGGTGGTGTAGAAACTGTTAAAAATTATATTGAGAATACAAAGGAAAGACCACGGTTAGGCAAGGCAGTTAGTATCCCTTTGGATTTAGGTGAGAGAGCTTCAGAATGGATGGTAGAAGAATTTTGATGTAACCAGAAAATCAAAACCCTACAAAATTCTTAAACCTATGGGAACATCTCGATCTGGTTGTACTAGGGCAACTTCTCCATCTTCCATCACTACTCCTAGAACCAAAACTTCGGACATAAAATTAGCTACTTGACGTGGAGGCAGATTTGTGACTGCTAAAATTATTTTGCCCACTAAATCTTGGGTTCTATAGAGTTTTGTTAATCCAGCACTAGATTTTTTCATCCCCAATTCACCAAAATCTATCCAAAGTTTATAAGCTGGTTTTTTGGCTTGAGGAAATTCTTCTACAGTGATAATTTTTCCTACCCTTATTTCTATATCCTGAAAATTATTATAAGTAATTTGACTCATTTTTTCATCTTCCCTCAGTCATATTGAATAGTATTAATTAGTTTATAGCTAAGAAAGAATTGACTCTTGGCAATTACTGATAATAAATCTAAGACTAGGAAATGTTTTTCTGACTGTTCCTAGTTAAGTGTTTCCTATTCCCTGCTATAGTATTTTCAGTATTTAATACTAATTTCATAAAATATTCCAGAGGGTCATTTCAGTTATCAGTTATCAGTTATCAGTTATCAGTATCTCCTGGAATAGGGAGGCTAGGAAAATACTGCATTTGATTTTCTATAGGTCTAGTTCTCGCCATCCCTCGACCGCTTTTTTATCCCTTCAAAAGCATGTTTCTCGCAGTTTTATTAGTCAATGGAAAAATCAAGCACTGTTTCATGGCGTAGAAAGTTTAAGACTTCAATATCAAAGAAGAAAAAGTTACTTAGATTCCTTAGAAAAAGAGAAAATAATTGAGTAGTTATAGGGCACAAGATGATTTAAGATTGTCAGACTTGCACAACTATTTACAAAAGCAATGTGATGTAGTTTTTTAGTCTAACCAGAATTATTATAGCTTACTGAAAGCAGCGGAAATAAGTTGAAAAAAACTCAAAAAAAGAATCCCGCTAAAAATGATGAATTAGTGAAAGCTAAAAAAAAGAAATAGAGGATAAATTGTTCATTAATAGATAATGGATAATGGATAATGGATAATGGATAATTACCGAAAAAATCAGGTTTAAAGCCTCTCACTCGCCGTGGAGAAAAAAGCGGTCGTTTCGACTAAGAGCCGACATGAAAAGCGGAGCTTCCCGTAGGGTGGGATGGATGGGTTACCGGCGCCATATCCAATCGACCAAGAGAAGAAAAAAAATTCCTTTTAACCAATCCTATCCGTTTTTAAGAAGAGGTAATTATTAATTGTTAATTATTAATTATTGAACTCTCCCTTTTAGGGAGAGGATTGACGCTTAAGGAAAAAAATTATTTTTTTCCCTTTATTGGGGAGCCTAACAAAGCTGAATTATTTAATTATTTAATTATTAATTATTCGGTAAAGTTGCAACCGGAAATAGAATCTGGAAACCTCGCATTTTTTATGATTGATTAATGTCATTTGCTATGGGGCAATCTCTTAGGTTATGGTTGTGTATAAACAACTCAAAGAACAGAAAGACCGATTAAAACTGAAAAGGAAAGACAGACTTATTATGGAGCTGATTATTATCAAACAAAGGAATTTATTGTTCAAGAATATTCAAGTGGCAATACTGAAAATACCATTAAATTTATTAAATATTTGGAGCAGCAAAGACCGAGAAAAAGATTAGTAATATTTTTGGATGGATAAACTCCTGCTTAATTATCAAAAATTTCGATAATATTTAATTGCAATTAATCAAGATTTACCAGAAGAGGAATGGTTGATAAATTGTATAAAATTTTATCCGAACACCCCGGTCAAAAAAAACGTTGAATATATTTGGTGAAAATCCAAAAATTTTATCAGACAATTTGATTGTATTTGCAGTTATTTTAAAATAGTTAAATGGCTATTTAAGTTTTTTGCGCTCTGGTAAAATATTCGACTTTCCTAAACTTTTTAAGTATGGAATGTTGCCACAAGCAACTGAGGATTCCTATAGTAGTTATCTTATTTATAAGATACATTTTTTTCTTCTTCTCTGTTCCTTGTTTCTATAGCAATCATATTTCAGTTGTAAGATTTTAGTGGTAATTAGGAGTTAGGTAGGGGAGTCATCGGATTAGCGACCTACACTCAGAATCTAAAATAATTTTGATTTATTTTAGTTGTGCTTAAATTCTATCAAAATCATTCCTGATTGCTATAGTTAAGTGTTTTCTCGAAGTCTTCAATATCTTGCAACTTAAATAATCTTGCTATAGTTAGCAAAATTGTTTCACAATTAGCCCTTATTCGATCATTTATTTATATCTAAAGTTATCTATTTAAGAGAACCAATATTAGCAGTAAAATAACTAAATATAGAAGCAATTTTAAGATTATGTGATGTTTATAAAATACCTTTAGGAAAAAAAAATCAACAGCAAAGGCTATTTTATCTGACCTATAAAAAAAATTATGTGAAAACTATGAGATGGATATTTATAGAAATAACAAATATATGGAATTTCTTAGTGAAAATATTTCAAACAGAGATATTTGAATTAGGGAATCAATCATTCTCCATTAACAGTATTACTGAAATAATTTTCTCAATAATTTTAGTAGTATTCCTCTCCCGTACAATAAAAAAGTGGATGAATGAATGGATATTAATTAGTCTAGGAGTCAAAAAAGGTACAAGAGAAGCGATCGCCACTATTATTAATTATATAATTACAATAGTTGGAGTTTTAATAGTTTTACATAACACAGGTATTGACCTAACTTCAATTACTGTGATTGCTGGTGCTTTAAGTATTGGTATAGGTATCGGACTTAAAAATATTATCAGTAACTTTATTAGTGGTTTAACAATTCTGATTGCTCAACCAATTAAAGTAACAGATTTTATCGAAGTTGATGGTTTATCAGGGATAGTAGAAAAAATCTCTATCCGTTCAACTATAATCCGTACTATTGATAGTATTTTTGTCATTGTTCCTAATAATTATCTGGTAGAAAAAGATATTATTAACTGGAGTCATAAAGACCCAAGATGTCGTCTACATATTCCTATTGGAGTTGCTTATGGTAGCGATACAATATTGGTAACAGAAGCACTTTTAGATGCAGCTAGAAAGGAAAAAAAAGTCTTATCAAATCCTTCACCTAAAGTTTGGTTTCAAGGGTTTGGAGATAGTGCTTTAAATTTTGAACTATTAGTTTGGATTAAATATCCAGCTCTCACAGACAACATCAAAAGTTCTTTAAATTTTTTGATTGACTCAGAATTACGTTCCCGGAATATTGAAATTCCTTTTCCTCAAAGAGATTTACATATTCGTAATATTAATGATTTAATTACAAAGCATCAAAAAGCAAGGTTAACAACCGTTGAAGAAAATAAAATCAACCAGTCAATTTCTCTAGTAAAAAATCAATCAAAGACTAAATATAAAGGTTCAGAATTGAATTTACGAGATTTATTACGACAGATTAGTTATTTCAGGAATTGTAATCATATAGAACTACGAGATGTGATTGAAAATGGATATAGAAAAATTATTCCTAGGAGTGAAATAATCTGTAGAGAGGGAGAAGCTGGAGACTCCTTTTATATTATACTTTCTGGATCAGTGGAAGTATTTTCAGAAAAAGCTGATAAGTATATTACGACTAGATATCCGGGAGAATTTATTGGGGAAATTTCACTAATATTAGGGGTGACTAGGACAGCTAGTCTTCGTGCTATAGAAGATACAATTTTATTTGTAGTAGACCAAGAAAACCTACAAAATCTCTTGGCAAAACATCAAAGACTAGCAGACAAAATTTCTGAAGAATTATCCCAACGTTTAGAGACATTAAAAAACTTAGGACTATTGCATGAAGAAACAACCTCTCAAGAAACAGCTTTGGTTTGGGTAAGGAACCGAATTTATACTTTATTTGGCATCTGAAATAAGGAGTCAGGAGACAGAATTCAGTAGTCAGAATATTCTACAAATACCTATGTAGGGTTTTCTCAAAAAGTATGATCCAAACGTTTAGAGACTTTGAAAAAATGCGGATTATTGCACGAACAAACAACCTCTCAAGAAACAGCTTTGGTTTGGGCAAGGAACCGAATTTATACTTTATTTGGCATCTGAAATAAGGAGTCAGGAGACAGAATTCAGTAGTCAGAATATTCTACAAATACCTATGTATGGTTTTCTCAAAAAGTATGATCCAAACGTTTAGAGACTTTGAAAAAATGCGGATTATTGCACGAACAAACAACCTCTCAAGAAACAGCTTTGGTTTGGGCAAGGAACCGAATTTATACTTTATTTGGCATCTTAAATAAGGAGTCAGGAGACAGAATTCAGCAGTCAGAATATTCTACAAATACCTATGTAGGGTTTTCTAAAAAAGTATGATCCCAACGTTTAGAGACTTTGAAAAAATGCGGATTATTGCACGAACAATCAAACTACCTCCTAGATAAAGAGCAACTACCGCTCCACCCAATAAACTTTGAGTCAAAGGGTCAGTTGAAGGAGTTAAAACAGCTCCTCAAACTACATACCCTAAAAATACATATTTCCCAAAAAAGAAGATTTTTTCAGAACTGAATATTCCCACAATACCTAATAATCATTTGCCAAATTCCACAGCAAAAATCATTAACTTTTACTGCCAGTTCGATAACTACTAATAGTTCACTCAAAGCCGGATTTTTTATTTGCCAATCAACCTAACAATCAAACTACCTCCTAGATCAAGAGCAACTACCGCTCCACCCAATAAACTTTCAGTCAAAGAGTCAGTTGCAGGAGTTAAAACAACTCCTCAAACTACATACCCTAAAAATACATATTTCCCAAAAAAGAAGATTTTTTCAGAACTGACTATTCCCACAATACCTAACAATCATTTGCCAAATTCCACAGCAAAAATTATTAACTTTTACTGCCAGTTCGATAACTACTAATAGTTCACTCAAAGCCGGATTTTTTATTTGCCAATCAACCTAACAATCAAACTACCTCCTAGATCAAGAGCAACTACCGCTCCACCCAATAAACTTTCAGTCAAAGAGTCAGTTGCAGGAGTTAAAACAACTCCTCAAACTACATACCCTAAAAATACATATTTCCCAAAAAAGAAGATTTTTTCAGAACTGACTATTCCCACAATACCTAACAATCATTTGCCAAATTCCACAGCAAAAATCATTAACTTTTACTGCCAGTTCAATAACTACTAATAGTTCACTCAAAGCCGGATTTTTTATTTGCCAATCAACTTAACAATCAAACTACCTCCTAGATCAAGAGCAACTACCGCTCCACCCAATAAACTTTCAGTCAAAGAGTCAGTTGCAGGAGTTAAAACAACTCCTCAAACTACATACCCTAAAAATACATATTTCCCAAAAAAGAAGATTTTTTCAGAACTGACTATTCCCACAATACCTAACAATCATTTGCCAAATTCCACAGCAAAAATTATTAACTTTTACTGCCAGTTCGATAACTACTAATAGTTCACTCAAAGCCGGATTTTTTATTTGCCAATCAACCTAACAATCAAACTACCTCCTAGATAAAGAGCAACTACCGCTCCACCCAATAAACTTTGAGTCAAAGGGTCAGTTGAAGGAGTTAAAACAGCTCCTAAAACTGCAGAGCCTAACAATACATATCGCCAACCAGAGAACATTTGTTGAGAACTGACTATTCCCACAATACCTAACAATAACTGTAGAATTGGAACTTGAAATGCTAATGCCGTACTAAACATTAATAACAATACAAATTCAAAGTATTTTTCAATTGACCAGGCTTGCTCTACTACTGCCGAACCATAACCAATAAAAAATTTCAAAGCTGCTGGTACAATTGCAAAATAAGCAAATAGTAATCCCAATCCAAATAAGACTGTAGAACCTAAGAAAATCGGTCCGAGAAATCGTCTTTCTCTAATAGTTAAACCAGGTAGAACAAACTTAACTATTTGATAAAGAATAAACGGACTTGCTAAGAGAAGACCACTATACCCAGCTACTTTAATAGTCACAAAAAAGTATTCTCCTGGAGCGAGTTGTAAAAATTTCACCCCTTGAGCCGGAATTTCTAGAAATTTGACAATAGGTTTAGCTACAACAAAGCAACTAATAATAGCTACTACTACTGCTATTAAAGAATAAAATATCCGCATCCGTAACTCTTCGAGATGGTCAAAAATAGACATCTCAACTTCATCGGGAACTTGATCAAGATAATCATTTTCTTCTAAATTTTGGCGATCGTCTAAGGGTGGAGAAGCAATATTGCCCACTTTACTATCATTATCAGACTTAATTTCTGCCTCTTTTAAACTTGTAGGAGTTAAATTATTGTTATTTGAATCCTCTGGAGGAGTATTAATTTCTGGAGGTGTCATTTCAGTTATCAGTTATCAGTTATCAGTTATCAGTACCTCTGGCTGAAACAAGTGCCTTGGAATACTGAATCGAATATTTTTTTCATTCCCTTTTTAGGGAACGCTTCAGACCTAATTTTTTGGTCATATTTATTTGATATTTTATACTAATTATACATACATAAAATTTCTTATTTCCCATAATGTAGACCATTGTACAGAAATTATTCAGCAAATTAACCTTCTTATACTTTTTTTTTCTATAAATTAGGTAAATCAATCCAACTATAGCAATCATATTTCAGTTGTAATATTTTAGTAGTAATTAGGAGTCATAAGTCATAATATAAAAGGATTTTGATTGCTATTAATTGTTGTTAAAACATCTCATCAATCATTCCTGATTGCTATATAAGGAAAGCTATCCGAATTAGAATTTTATTACTTACATAATTTACACAAACTGAATTTTATAGCATTTCTCAAGTTACTGAAATGCAGTTGTTTTTCTTGTTTTATATTCCCTATTTCCCAAATTACACTACCTACTTCCTAAAAAAAACAAATTTTCTACATTACCGATGTGGTAGTTGCTATAACTTATTGAAGCTTTGCTTTTGAATTTATGTATTTTTTTGAATCCTCAATTTTAAAGATCAGGAAAACACAAAAGCTCACTTCTGACGCAAACAGTAAAATTCCTATAGAACTCCTAAGCGTATTTTAACCTTGATTAAAATTTTGAGGCACTCTGTCAGGATTTCCATAAAGGGAATCAGAGAAAAAGGTGGAAAAATATTCCCATACTTCATAATTATCAATATCAGTCTCTTCTCACTCTCTTTTTGGTATATTTGTCCGCGTAAAAATTTGAGACACACCAAGTTTGGAGTGGATTGAAGTAATAATAAAAAAATACTTCAATACACCCCATATCCCTATCCCCCAAATCCACTTCTATTTTTAAATAGACCCTAAATAAGTTTTATATTGAAGCCATCCATAAATTTCAGACTGAATCATAATTTATAAAGTTAGAAAAAAACAGGAAGTTAAATTATGTTTAATCATAGATGGAAGAAAAATATAATTTTATCCTTTCTATTTATATTAGTCTGCTTAAGCACCATTACCTTAAATATTATCCTATTGAGTCAGAATTGGAAAAGCAAAAAATAGATACTATTCTTTTTTGTTTAAGACCTGGTTTACACAGTTTACCATTATCCTCATTACATGATGGAGAAAAATTTCTCATAGAAAAGTATAGTGTTACTCTGATTCCCGCTTTTAATATGATTAAAACTGACTATAATCAGAGAAAAAATCTGCAAGTATTAGGAATGGGAGCGTCAGAATTTATCGGTCATCAATCTCTACCTGCTGTACCAACAGAATTAAAACAAATCACACAAAAATCGTGGCAAGGAAAGTCATTTATTAACCAGGATTTTACAATTTAAAATTTACAGTAGCAACGACAAAAACAGAAATTTGGAATTATTCATTTAGCTACTCATGCTGAATTTAGGTCAAGCAAACCAAGTAATTCTTATATTCAATTTTGGCAGAAAGAAAAACTAGAACTAGATGATATAAGAAATTTGAAATGGCATCAACCAAAAGTAGAACTATTAGTTTTAAGTGCTTGTAAAATTGCAGTGGGAAATAAACAAGCAGAATTAGGTTTTGCCGGGTTAGCCGTGCAAGCTGGAGTGAAATATGCTCTACCAAGTCTTTGGTATGTTAGTGATGTGGGAACTTTAGCTTTAATGAATGAGTTTTATCAACATTTTCAAAAAATTCCACTCAAAGCTGAACCACAAATAGCAATGTTAAAAGGGAAAGTAAGTTAAAAAAAAGGCAAGTTATATGGTTCTAATAGTCGAGTAAAATTGCCAAAATAATTAGCAGAATATACAGATAAAAATTTATCTTATCCCTATTATTGGGCAGCTTTTACTATTATTGGTAATGCTTGGTAATATCTAAATTTTTAGCGTTCGACAATTTTAGGATATGACCGGAAAATTGCTTCTCAAGCCTCGCCCATAAGCAGACGACTTTTTAGTTGGTTTTGTTTTACAGCAGTTTTCCTGCATGGTAGACCACAGTAGGGACGTTCCATGGAACGTCCCTAAAACGTTTTGCTTGTGAAGATGTGGTTCATCAATTTGAAAAGCGCTGTAATAAATAAGCTTTTTTTGAACTAAACTAATAGATAAGTTAAAAATTAATTATCAGTTTCTCCTATGGCCACTTTTGCCTCCCTCTTATTAGTAGGTCTATAGTGTAATATTATTTTTTAGTCACTTATAATCAAAAATCATTCCGAAGCACCTTTGAAAAACCTGGCCAATCCTAGACATTTTTAGGAATTGTCTCTCAAAGGTTGCAGATTAAGTCTTAACTGACTACGTTGGCAAGTCACGACCATCATAAGTGAACTCCAGCTTATGTGCTGGTCGCTCTAAATTAAGGACAGCGTTTAATAGCGCCAATCGGAAGTAGGTTTTGTACCGATAGTGTTTAGAGCATCAACAAGCCTGGCCAACATGATCGAGGAACACTTTACTGAAAAGGACCAGACACCACAATGTCTAACACCAATTACGACCCCATCAGGTACAACCCACTAAAACCGATAAAAGGTTGGAATAGTGGAGACTTAGCCTTGAATATTGAAACTGGAGTTGTAGGTAGAGTTAATCCTCGCTCAAAATCAAATAGTTTTAATTTCACAGTCCCTGGACAGAAAGCAAAAAGTGTTCATGTAAGCAAATTAAAAGTTGTACATAAAAAAGACGGTTATATCTATACATTTGGTCCACAGTTGTCCATAAATGTCGAGGAAAATGCCGTCTAAAACTTAACAGTTTAGGCCCATGTCAATTGGAACAACAGAAGCAGCATTTCTTTTAAATATTTCTACCGCAAGATTAAGACTACTTCTCAAACAAGGTAGAGTTCTTGGAGCAGAAAAACAAGGCAGATTTTGGAAAATTCCTCTCAATGGTCGAGGAATGCCAGAAATCACCCCTGGTCTTAGAGGTCCACAAGGTACTTGGAACAAAGGACAGCGTACAGGCAATACCTTTATTCATATTGTACGAAAGGTAATTGACGCTAACCGAGACGACGGTACCAGTGACCCAGCTATTTCCGTTAAGCAAGGCGATCGTAATGATAGATGCCACGAAGCTGAAATAGTAGGCCCTTGCAAAATCGTCTACCGACCTCATAAACCAAATCGTAGTCAGGCTGGCGGAGCTAGGCTTTGGATTGAGGTCGAACCTCACGTTAAAATTATCCGTAAAATCTTCCCAGATTGGGAACCGTCGGAACCACCTACTGAACCGGTTGAAGCTTTGCCAGAACCTAGCGGTAGCTGCATCGCCACCGAGCATAACTTCAAAGCTATTGGTGTAGCCTAGCCTCAACTTTCCTAAATTTTTTTGTTTTACTGCTACCGTTCTAGCGATCTTTATTGTTAGAGTGAAGTATTATCATGTCTGTACTTTAGATGAGTCCTGAAAAAATTTGAGCATTAGGAATAAAAACTTATTTTTTTGAAACTACAAAACTGGAATTGCAGAAATTTTCCCTCTTTTATATCACAAATATATATCGAATCTAAAAATAGAAAATTAATTTAATTACTAATCTGCAATACTTTAGGCCATTAACTCAAAAAAGACTAAATTATAAAAACAAAATACACATCATAGTCTGATTTAGTGTTATACTATTTTTAAAAAAGAATGGTACAAATAATTAAGATAACTAAAGTAGTTTCAGTCATATACAACCCACAATTTTAGTCTTGACACGGCAGTAGTCAGAGTAATTGTCCCTCAATTTTTCTCCTGTTGTCTACTACCCATCCTCGGTTTTTGCACCTCACGAGAACCAAAAATGGGTACTTTGTTCGACCCCAAAAAGGCTTTAACCTTTATCTGTAAATGCTTTTATCTTTAATCAGCAAACCCTAATTATATGAAAAAGTCAGAAATCAAGAGGAAAAGAAAATTACAAAGGAGTTAAAAGGAGTAATTGTTTCTTACTCTTTCTGTAGTTGTCTCCAACATCCTAACTTTTTCGTCACTCAGGCTTAAAAATTTGCACTTTTTTTGGCTTCCAGAAAGCACTTCAGTCAGTCCTTTTAGAATTAATCAGCAAGCCCTAGTATTGTCAATTAAATTATCAATTACCTCCCCCGCCTTCCCTATTCCTTAGATGTCTATTTACTGCTAAAAATAGTTCAAATATTTGTGGCAAATATTCATTACCCTTGATATTAAAACTCTGCTTTTAAATCTCTTCCCATTAAAGCTTCCACAGCTTCTTCGGGAGTAATCTTACCATTCAATAATAAAAAAACTTGACTAGAAATAGGCAGAGAAATTTCCTCTCGATTAGCAATATCAATCAAAACATTCGTAGTATTAACACCTTCAGCAGTACCAGGTAATTCCTCTAAAATTTCCTCCAAACTTTTTCCCTGTGCCAAACCATAACCAACCCGATAATTTCTACTCAAAGAACTACTACAAGTTGCCAACATATCTCCTAAACCAGATAACCCAAAAAAAGTTTCAGTTTTTCCTCCTAAATGAGTACCAATACGAATAATTTCTGTCAAAGCGCGAGTTAATAAAGCTGCTTTAGCGTTAGTACCAAGTTCCAAACCATCACAAACTCCACTAGCAATAGCAATAACATTTTTTAAAGTTCCACCTAACTCGGTACCTATTGGATCAGAACTACTATAAACTCGAAATAAACCAGAAGCAAAAATATTTTGTACCGTCGTTGCTGCTGCCTTATTTTTACTAGCAACTACCGTTGCACCAGGTAATCGATCATTAATTTCTTTTGATAAATTAGGACCAGATAAAACTACCACATAATTATTAGGAAAATTAGCTTCCCAAATCTGAGAAGGAGTACGAGTTGTGTCTGGATCTAATCCTTTTGTAGCAGTAACAATAATTACTTTTTTTGGTAAACCAATCTTTTGAATTTTCTCAGCAGTTTCATTAATTCCTTTCATAGAAATTGCCGAAACTATTATATCAACATCCTTTAGTACCTGTTCTAAACCTATATTTAAGCGACGAGACCACAAATATATTTCATGTTGATTATGACTTGCTAATTTTGCTAAAGCTGAACCCCATGCACCTGCACCTAGAATTGCTAAAGTTGCTTTTTGAGTTGATATTGGATAAGCAGATTCTAGAGTTTTAATAACTTCTCTTCTTTTATCAGCTTGAGATATTTTATTGATCATAATTATTGATTTAACCTATTACTGAGTTTTGATACCAAAATTCGGTTATAGCAATTCTCAGGTCTGAGTGAGGTATAAAATTTGTTTGTTTTAGGAAACAGAGAATAGGAAAAAAGAAAGAAGTAAAGAAAAAAGAGAAAAAACAACTGTATCTCACTATCCTGAGGAAGGCTATATTATAGACTACTTATCTAAATTGCTAAATACTTTTCAGACACAGGCGTGAATTTTTTTTTCAATATAGTCATAATTTTAATATAGTCATAATAAGATAAATTTAATCCAATATTGCTACAGTTATCGAACAACTTGGGAAAATAGAAAAAGAAGTATTTTAAGAATTAATAATTAACAATGATGGTGTGCTGAAAAAAATATTTTGGTAAGGATAGGAGTCAGGAGTTAGGATTTAGGAGTTAGGAAAAATGGAAATTATAGAGCAGGAAGGAGGAAGAATTGTCAGAGTGATTTTTTAACCCTTTTCTACCCAAAATGCTAACTTTTTATAGCTCTGAGCAACCGAAAAGCTTGCACTTTTTTTCAGTCTAAAAAAGCTCAAGTCTTTAGATATCAATACTTTAATAATTAATCAGCAAGCCCTAATTACCTCTTCTGTAATAGAAGGATTGGCTTAAAAAGAGTTTTTTCCTTATTGCTCAATCCTCTCCTTAAAAGGGAGAGGTAATTATTAATTGTTAATTGTTAATTGTTAATTGCTGAATTAGCCATATCCAATCGACTAAGAGAAAGAAAATTTCGGATTTTCGCACGCCTCCCTATTGCAGGAGGTACTGAGCGCTAATAACTGAAATGACATCCTGCTCCTCCATAAAACTAAGACTAAGGAATGAGGATTTTATTATCTAACAAGAGTTATATTGAGTTTACCCCCAATAAATATAGTTCCCTAGGCCATCCGAAAAAATTAAGTAAACACGAATCGTACAATTTTAAGGCAAAATTGTAAGAGAAATCTCAAATTTATGAGGAGAGATAAAAATGACAATCAGTCGTCGATTAGGCAAAATAATAGCCCCAATATTCATCTGCTTATTACTACTAACATCTGCTTGTGGTGGAGCTAAACAACCCAGTCGTTTTGACCAAGCCCAACAACAAAGCAAAACAGAACGTCCCTCCCAAGCCAAACAAGTATCAGGTGGTAGTCTAAACAAATACTTCCCATCATCAAGTAGCGGCTATAAACTCAACTATGCTCAAGAGAAAAAAGGCTTCGCTCAAGCAAGTCTTAAAAAAGATGGCAAAGAAGTAGCAGTCATCTCTATCAACGACATCTCTGCTTCCCCCACTGCCGCCAACAAATTCCAAAATAGCAGCAAAAAAATCGGAGGATATCCAGCAGTTCAACAAGGTAAAACAACCACTGCAGTATTAGTAGATAATCGTTTTCAGGTAAAAGCCCAATCAAAAGACCCGTCATTTACAGCCAGCGATCGCGAAGCATGGCTACAAAAATTTAATCTGAGTGGTTTAGCTAGTTTCAAATAGAAAAGAGGGAATAAGAAATAGGAAATAGAGGAAAATAATTGATAATTTCTGTACGATAATTAATTTGATTTTTTATTGTTGGAGATGTCTAATAAAAAAATCTTGCCCCAATACTTAAAAAAGCCTCTTCCTCTATTTACTTTTAACTTTTGACTAATAAATTAGGTCAATAGCTTCCTCAGTCAAGGGGATAAAAAAGGAAATTTCAGATTTTCTGGCCTGTGGCTTTAGCCAAAGGTGCTGATCAATGATAACTGACAATAGAAATTAAGGAGTCTCAAATGAGCAAACCAATATTTGAATTAGTAGATGAGCTGCCCGCTGACAATATTACAATTAAAGCTTTACGCGCCCTAGACTTTATTGTTCCTGGAGAGTGGGATAACTTAGTAGGATTTGAAAATACCATCCGCACTGTAACAGGGGAAGACGACGAAGACCTAATCCAACAAATAGGCGATCGAGCTGTAATTCTCTTCAATGACAAAGCTCAAGGATATCAACGTGCTTTGTGGCTATACCAAACTGTCAGTGGAGCAGGTCGTGCTTTAGGAACAGCAACCCTAGCTAATATGGTTGGAGATAAAATACCTCTGGTCGGAGGTTTGTTAACTAGCCTCACTCCTAAACCAGGAAAAGCCCAAACTATCGATCTATCTCTAAAAGTAGTTGCAGAATTATTAGGTTTCTGTTCCATCAATGGCATTCCAGGAGATAGTATTGGAGATTTTGTCGGCGCTCTCGGAGATTATAGCGGAGAATCTTTAATGCGGTTAGCAGCCTTAGTTTGTTTTGATGGTTTAATTCCTTTAGGGCCAGACTTTCTAGCTGCAGCTTCTGACTGGATTGGAGGGCTTTCCTCCTCAGACTTAGAAGAAAACCAAGGTTTCCGAGAAATGGAAGATGCTATTCCTGGCGATGATAAAGATAGTAAATTGGGCTTTATTGGGGAAGCTTTTGGTTCTGTTTCTGGTTGGATGGGAGATTTTGTCAGCGATCGAGGCATTACACCTGAAAATGTGGCCAATAGCTTACAAAGTTTCGTAGAATTTAGCGATGATAAATTGGACTATTTGGCTGCATTCCTAGATGTAAGTACCAATTATTATGAACATACAGGAGTTCAAACATTAGCTCGTCGTTTAATAGAACGAGCTTATGCAGAAATTTAATCAAGGAAGCGTTTATGGCAGAAGAACAAGAAGCTAAAAAAACTGAAACTCAGCCTGCTGGAGGCAAGGTCAAAAAAGAAAAGCCTCCTGCTGTGGAAGATAAACCTTTTGCTGACTTTGTACAGCAAGATTATTTGCCAGCTTTACAGGAAGCTCTTACCAAAGAAGGTATTGAGGACCTCGATCTAAGTCTAGTCAAGCAAAAATTACCTATGGCTGGCTTTGGTTCATCTGAAGAATGCTGGCAAATAGTTGGTAAATTTAAAAAAGGCCAACGTCAGTTTAATGTCTATTTTCCTAAGATAGATATTAAAGGCCCTAGAGCGTTCTCCTGTGCTGATAATGGAGCTAAACCTGCGACTTTAGAACCTTTTTTAATTGATGAACGTAAAATTACTCTGAGCTTATTGGTATCTGGTGTAGTTCAACGCTTGAATGCTCAAAAGTGGCTCAGTTTAAACTAGATATTTAACCGAATGTTGGGCAGAATTCCCTATCCTTTTATAAGGAATGACTGCCCAACCAAAATATATAGCAAAAGGCATTTATGCTTAGGGAGTTAACTGTAGCAGATAGTTACTAAATCTATAGAAAAATATTCCTTGACTTAGTTTTAATTAAGTGTTACCTTAACGGGGTGAACTACAACACCCTCTATCCCATTGCTAAAAGCGTTTGGGACTACTTTTCGTAATATATTTAAACTTCCATTGACATCGGCATTGTATTTGACACCATTTGAAGCTTGATAAAGTCCTCTTTTCACTCGCTTACCACTAAATCTGTGTTTGACACCTTTTTGATAAACTGGTAAGTCGTCCCAGTCTAAAAAACTAGCTTTTGATGTTATATTTCATTTAATTATTACTTTGATTCCTACTAATTTGGCTTTGTACTTTAGTTGTTCAATTAACTTAAAAAAAGGAATTT
>NZ_JAAHHT010000122.1 GCF_010672085.1 Okeania sp. SIO3I5 | reverse complement strand
GTGAAAAGTAATCTCTGATAACTGAAAACTGAAAGAAGGGATATCTGCTTATCTCGCTCAATTACAATTTTCTCTACTTTCTTTGGAAGAGGGAAAGTTATCAATTCAAAAGTGAAAATTCAAAAGTGAAAAGTAATCTCTGATAACTGAAAACTGAAAGAAGGGATATCTGCTTATCTCGCTCAATTACAATTTTCTCTACTTTCTTTGGAAGAGAGAAAGTTATCAAGTTAAAAATTAAAAGTGAAAAGTAATCTCTGATAACTGAAAACTCAAAGAAGGGAGGTACGCTAATCTCGCTCAATTACAATTTTCTCTACTTTCTTTGGAAGAGGGAAAGTTATCAATTCAAAAGTGAAAATTCAAAAGTGAAAAGTAATCTCTGATAACTGAAAACTCAAAGAAGGGATATCTGCTTATCTCGCTCAATTACAATTTTCTCTACTTTCTTTGGAAGAGAGAAAGTTATCAAGTTAAAAATTAAAAGTTCAAAGTAATCTCTGATAACTGAAAACTGAAAGAAGGGAGGTATGCTAATCTCGCTCAATTACAATTTTCTCAACTTTCTTTGGGAGAGAGAAAGTTATCAAGTGAAAATTCAAAAGTGAAAAGTAATCTCTGATAACTGAAAACTGAAAGAAGGGATATCTGCTTATCTCGCTCAATTACAATTTTCTCTACTTTCTTTGGAAGAGGGAAAGTTATCAATTCAAAAGTGAAAATTCAAAAGTTCAAAGTAATCTCTGATAACTGAAAACTGAAAGAAGGGATATCTGCTTATCTCGCTCAATTACAATTTCTCAACTTTCTTTGGGAGAGAGAAAGTTATCAAGTTAAAAATTAAAAGTTAAAAGTAATCTCTGACAACTGATAACTGAAAGAAGGGAGGTATGCTAATCTCGCTCAATTACAATTTTCTCTACTTTCTTTGGAAGAGGGAAAGTTATCAATTCAAAAGTGAAAATTCAAAAGTTCAAAGTAATCTCTGATAACTGAAAACTGAAAGAAGGGATATCTGCTTATCTCGCTCAATTACAATTTCTCAACTTTCTTTGGGAGAGAGAAAGTTATCAAGTTAAAAATTAAAAGTGAAAAGTAATCTCTGATAACTGAAAACTCAAAGAAGGGAGGTATGTTTATCTCTATCAATTACAATTTTCTCATACAATTTTCTAAACTTTTTTTAGAAAAGGGAAAAGGGAAAAGGGAATAGTGTTTTCTTGATCAGAGTTATACCAAGCTTGAAAAAAGAATATTACGAATAATAATTGTGATTAAAAGACTTTACCGAATAATTAATTAAAAATAACTTCTAGTCTCAAAAATGGTATGGAAATCATTCATTCTGACTCTTGTAACGGCGATTCGCGCAATTAGCAGCATTCCGCAGGAAATCGCCCCTACGACTCCTGACTCCTAATAAATAATATCAAACCCGGTAGTATTGGTGTAAAAAGAGTGTGGGAAGGGTGGGAAGTGTGGAAAGTGTGGGGAAATTATAGAAAGATTTGGTAATGCTTGAAGATGGAACATTTTTTTCTACCGAACCCGAACGGATTTGATATAACCTAGTCATTTGCAGCAAACATTTATCAAATTGGTATTATATGGTTTCTATTCCCTAGTCTTCGCTCTTTCTTTTTTTTATGGTAAAAGACTTATAATAGCAGCTCGTAGTTGTTCTAAACAGGCCAAATATATCTAGCGCAACTACAAACAAAGACTTTTTAATAGCACCCTTATACAAACATAATATTTTTTCTAATTACCTAATATAGCAATCCTGAATAGATAGGTTGCAATATTTTTTCGTAGGGGTTTGGTTCCAAAATCCCTTTTTAGCTTGGGGAAAGGAGACCAAACCCCTACAGTTTTTTTTCACAAAATAATTTAGGAGATGATAAAATTCTAGCTTCAGTACATAGTATAAACTTATTATATAGTCATTCCAGTTAAGATTGAGACACTTAAGCTTGATATAATCCTTGAAAATTAAGGATTTAGCCGTCTCATTTTTATTGGAAATAACTATATAGTAGGGGTTTGGAGACCAAACCCCTACAGTGCTACTGGATTTAATATAACTAATAAAATATTAATAGTAACAAAACAAATAGAAGAGGAAAAAGTTGCAGATGGCAGATAAAGAACAGAAAAATTTTAAAGAAATATTCTCAGAAACAGAGGCAGATATTATCAGAAAATCTAAGTATATAGAGTCTATAGTTAGGAGCAATAAAAATCGCTTAAACTCAGTCTCAAATATGTTGAACGAAAAAGATAGACGCCCTCGGCGAGCGCCTCAATTCGATCAAATAAAAAAACAGAAAAAAAAAGCTAATTCTACCAACAAAAAAACAAGTAAAAATACTATAAATATAAATATTAAAGGAATTTTATTTAGCCGAAAGCTGTGGTTAGGATTAGGTTTAATTGGAATTAGTAGTATTGCTATTTACGGTAGTTTGCAGTGGCGAAAATTAGAGCAAAGTTTACCAGAAATTGCCGATATTTCCTCCTATAGTAGAGACGGTACTTTAACAATAAAAGCTGCCGATGGTAAAATTATCCAACAAACCGGACCTGCTACTAGAGAAAAAATTAAATTAGAAGATATTCCTACTCCTTTAGTTCAAGCTTTTATTGCTATTGAAGACAAACGTTTTTATGAACATAAAGGAGTTGATTATCGAGGAGTTATGAGAGCATTTGTATTTAATATAATTGCCAGAGATGTAGTTCAAGGAGGAAGCAGTATTACTCAACAGTTAGCGCGGATGGTTTTCCTAGATATGGAACAAACTATTTTGCGCAAACTCCGAGAAGCAATGCTAGCTTGGAAAATGGAAAAAGAGTTATCTAAAGAAGAAATTCTGGAACTATACCTAAATATAGTTTATCTCGGTTCCGGTGCTTATGGTGTAGCTGATGCTGCCTGGGTTTACTTTAGCAAACCAGTATCCGGTTTAACTTTAGCAGAAATGGCAACTTTGGCAGGTTTGCCTCCTGCACCCAGTCAATATTCACCCTTGGTTAACCCACAAGCAGCTAAAAGTCGCCGAAATCTTGTCTTAGCAGAAATGCAAAAAGCAGGTTTGATTTCTGATGAGCGGGCAAAAATAGCGATCGCTAAACCAATGGAAATACAACCTAGTGCGCCGAAACGTCTCATAGTTGAAGCTCCATATTTTGGTAACTATATTCAGAAAGAGTTACCAAAATATGTTTCCCCAGAAATTTTGGCAAGAGGTGGTTTGACAGTAGAAACTACTTTAGATCGGCGTTGGCAAGAAAGAGGGGAAAAGGTAATTGAAGAAGCTGTTGATATTGATGGCGCTCGCCAAAATTTTGATCAAGCAGCATTAGTCGCTATTGATGCTACTACCGGAGAGGTCAAAGCGTTAGTGGGAGGTAGAGATTTTGCCGAGAGCGAATTTAATCGTGCTATTCAGGCGCAACGTCAACCAGGTTCAACTTTTAAAAGTTTTGTTTATGCTGCTGCCGTTGCTGCTGGTTTTCCTCCCACTGATGGTTATCGAGACTTACCGTTTACAGTGGATGGTTATAAACCGAAAAATTATGGTAAAAAGTATGCTGGTTGGCGATCGATGATTGATTCTTTGGCATATTCTATCAATGTGGTAGCAGTTCAGGTATTGATGGATGTGGGTTTTGAACCAGTGATTAAGTTAGCTAAGGATATGGGGATTAAATCTGAGGTTAAAGCTACTTATTCTCTGGCGTTAGGTAGTTGGGAGGTAAATTTATTAGAGTTGACAAATGCTTATGCAACTTTTGCAGCACAGGGTAAATATATTCCTGCTCATGGCATCAAAAAAATAATTAATCAAAATGGTGAAGTTATCTATGAGAGTAAATTTCAACCAAAGCAAGCGTTAGATCGGGATAGTGCAGCAATTGTTACCTGGATGTTGGAAAATGTAGTGAAATATGGCAGTGGCGCAAATGCTTATTTATACGATCGCCCCGTGGCAGGTAAAACAGGTACGACTGAGGATGCGCGAGATTTGTGGTTTATTGGTTATATTCCTCAAGTGGCAACCGGAATTTGGTTAGGGAATGACGATAACAAACCTACCTGGGGTGCGAGTAGTACAGCAGCTTATAATTGGCAACTGTTTATGAGGGAGGTAGTCGAAAATATCCCTGTTAAAGACTTTCCTAAAAAACCCAGTTTTTACGATCGCCAACCTACTATTGAACCTAAACCAGTGCAACCAAGATGGATTAGGTACGGGAAGATTGGACCTGATGGTAGAGAATTAAAGAGAAGAAATTATTATAGAGATTATTATGATAGAAATTAAGGGCGTTGCTGAATGATTGTATGATTTTTAGTAGGGGCGATTCGCGTACGTGAATCACCCCTACCACTCCTGACTCCTAAATAATTAAGATTAATATCATACACGCGCTTCCGCTTCGCCCGATTATTTTTTGTGATTTTTGATCAATTTACTCTTTAACTGATACCTAACAGTAGCATAAACTGCCTTGTAAGAAGCATTGATATTATATTCTTCTTGCAACCATTTTTGAATTTCTCCATAACTCTGAAAACCATTATCAGGGTCATTTAGTAGTTTTTCCAACTTATCTCTTGCTTCTGCTGAAATTGCAGGTTTGCGCCCCCCACTTTGTTTAACCTGTAATAACCCTCGAAGTCCTTCTTTGCGATATTGTCTTAACCATCGTTGCACTGTAATCCGATTTACTCCAAGAGTAACTGCCAAATCTTTGACAGTTACCACTTGACCAATTTTAAATAAATACAATGCTTGAATCTTCTGAAAACCATTGACGGTTTTTTGATGATTTAACAATGTTTTGAGTTCTGGAACTGTTTCTAGAATTTCTATTTTACATACCCCGGCCATATTTATTTTCCTTTAGATATATACTACTGTTTTCGCATTAAAATCTTTTCCATAATATATATAGTATAGAAAAAAAGTAATGGCAATTATAATCTTTTTTGAAAAAACTAAAATACATACTAATATCAAATCTTCGTAATTAGTTATTGTGTGATTTAAGAATCATAATTTATGTAAACTTGCCGTTGTAATAGTTATCTTAATTATCATAATAGTATAAATTGCATAGAATTTGTGTATTGTAGAATGATATATTTTAGACACATATACAACCGGATATAACATGAGTTCTATACATTTAATAAAAAGTTGTTACAAAACTGTGTTTATAGAGAACAATGAATAGGAATTTGTAGCAAATATTGTTCTACATTGTATGATTTGTATAAAATTTGATAATTTCAGGTAAACTATCTACAACCACAAGCTATCAAAAACATTGATAAAATTGAGAGGAGTAAGCATGGGTGAAAGAAACCTCATCAGAGTTATTCTAATTATCCTGACATTAGGTTACAGCGGTTCAATTATTTGGCTAAATAATGTACAAAATGTACAAAAAAATTTGGTCGGTAATTAATGAACCTATAAGTAATCAAACCTTTGAAAATTTATCCCAAATGGAAGATATAATTTTTGAGCGATGTATCAAATTTAGGACTTACGCATGAATGCTATTGGTAGGGTGTGTTAGCGCTAGCATAACGCACCAGCACACCATATATAGTGCCTTTGCGTAAGTTATGAAATTAATGAATCAGCCTTCGTGAAACGTGCCGGAGGCAATCGCTGATTCAAGGTCTCACTTGTTTTCGTTGGTTGCCTACCGATCATCTATCAAGTGCTTGAAGAGTAGCGTTCGCGAAGGGTGCCCGAGGCAATCGCTCAAGTTTTACACAAACGATGCTATAGCGCTACTTGAAAAGGGAACAGGGAACACAAAACTTAGAACAGCAGACTTTTAAAGGCTTTTTCTTATAGAACCCATTTGATATCTCTAGAAAAGAGGGAGTAGGGGAGCGCTCGTTTTGGCATTGTTTATTCATTGTCTGAGCTAGAATATTTACAACCCTATATTTTTTGAGTCTTGTACGGACTACACTCTCCACACTTCCCACACTTCCCACACTTCCCACACTTCCCACACCTCCCACACTTCCCACACTTCCCACACTTCCCACACTTCCCAATCATAGATCCCAAATGGGTTCTATAGGGAAATGCTCCGCAAACAGGATTTAGAAATGTCCTAACCTTAATACGTAGTGCTATATGTGCAATTAACCGGATTTGATATGAATCGTAGCCAAAATTTAAGTTTCCGCCCTAACCCACCGAACATTAAGCACTCTGACTGTCTTACAGCGCTTTTCATTTGGGTAGACCACAGTAGGGACTAACCATGGTTAGTCCCTACAATGTTTTGCTTGTGAAGATGTGGTTCATCAAGAAAGAAAAGCGCTGTAATCTTTGGTTGTGCATTCAGTCTCTAATTGATTTTATTTTTATTACTTGAGATTTCTAAAAACAAAATAGCAGCGCTGATACAAACTTTCAGCACTGCTCTCAACTCAACTTATTGACATACTCCCGACGTTGCCCTTCTATTCCCCCCTTTCAAAGGGGGGTTAGGGGGGATGGAAAAATAGGGATTCTGAGCGTCTGGGAAACCCTGACCGCTATTTAGACAGAGGTGATGTCCTCCCCCTGTGTTGACATTGATAATAACAAAATGCTCCTAGCTTGTGTCTTGGGCATATGAACGTTTAGCTTATGAAGGTATCTGAATCTGGACCCAGGGTTTCATCCCGACGCTCCCCTCCCCCCTATGCACGGGGGGTTAGGGGGATGGAGAGCGCGGGACTTCCCGCCAGGAAAGTTAAAACTTTCAGATAATTTCTGACATAGAATCCGGTTGAATAGTCATCATTGCGTTTCCACTGTCGCGGACATGAAAAGCGCAGCTTTATAGTAATCTCTGTAAACCTCTGAGATTGCTTCATTCCACTTTGTTCCAGTCGCAATGACGCAGGGTATAATAATTACTCGGTTCTCCTGACTGGTAATTTATGCAAACCGACGACGTAACAAAGGTTGAATTGCCACTAGAGTCACAATATCAAACACTAATAGCACCAGTAATGCTCCCCCAAAGGAAATATCACCAAAAGGCGCTTCCATAACTACACTACCAAAAGAGAAATCATTGTGTAGATATAAATAACGGATAGGTTCGATCGCATAGCTCAAAGGATTTAAACTCGCTACTACCTGTAACCAACCAGGCATAAAAGATAGAGGTGCTAGAGCAGTGCTAGCAAATAACAAAGGTAGATTAATTACAAAAACCGCTGCCAAAAGTTCAATGTGGCCTGGTAAAGCAAAAGCAAGACCCAAACTTAAACCAGTCACGCCCACAACTAACAATAAAATAATCAGGGCGATGGTAGCTAATCCTAATATATTAGGTAATCCGGCACCAAAAAACGCCCCAGCAGCAATAATAATTGCTGATTGAATGAAACTCAGGGTGACAATAAAGGTAGCTGAAGCTAAGACAATGGAAAAGCGGGATGTCAAGGGCGCTACTAACAGGCGGTTGAGAAAACCAAATTCTCGGTCGAACATGACTGGTAAACCAGCATTCAGGGCACCAGCAAAAGCTGTGAAGACAATAATACCGGCACCGAGAAATTGTCCGTAGTTTTGACTTTCACCAAATAAACCTTGGGGTACATTTTGGAAAAGTGCCCCAAATAGAATTAACCACATTAGAGGTTGAATAACTCCAGCAATTAAAGTAGTTGGCCGTCGTTTGAGTTGGATAAATAACCGACGGGTTAATGCTAGAGTTTCTTGAAAAAAATCTCCTACTAGAGAACCAGAAGTAAAGGTTGTCGTTTTGGTCTCAGACAACTGACTTATATTAGTTTGGGAAGGGGTGATAGTACCACTCATACTAGATTATTAGATATTATTAATGCAGAATTTAGGGGCAAAAGATCGGCATTGTCAGGGAATATTTAAAAGTCTTGATTGTCGATCTATTTTTCTGTACCCTTAACAATGGCCTTTGCCCGATCTACTGGTAATTTTAGCACCGCTATTCAGTTATCAGTTATTAGTTTTTAGTTATTAGTTTTTAGTTTTTAGTTATCAGTTATCAGTACCTCTCACTCAATTAGGAAATCTGAAATCCGAAATTTCCTTACAAGAGGTTTTACAGCAATGCATGAGGATGGTGAGCTACAGTGTAACACAGCCTGACCGGGCTGTAACAAGCAAGATGCTTGAACTGCCACTCATTACTAACAGGTTTCCAGCTTTTAACAAAAAAAAAGCTTTGTACCTCACGCGCGGGCGTGAAACTGCTGTAAACTTGTACCAATGAAAATCTTGGACTAATATAGGGGTACGCATTAAGGTTAGGACATTTCTAAATCCTGTTTGCGCAGCATGACCTAGGAAAAGCTTGTAACAGTTTACTATTCCCTATTCCCTATTCCCTATTCACGCTTCGCTACGCGCTATAGATTATTTTTTCTAATCTTTTAATTATTCTCAGCTCACAAAAAGTTAATTCTATATTATATTAACCTGAAACTGGTTGGAAAAAAACTGTCCAAACAGGTCAAATTCTAGCGAAAAAAACCTATGGTCAAACTTTCTTTAGAAAATCTAAAGGCAAAATTTAGAAGAATATTAATATATAACATTGGAGCAAAACTGCTCGGATACTTTGAAAAGCTAATTCCTAAGTATTCTTTAATTGGTGATACAGCATTTTTTGAGCCTCACCACTTTGAATGGGTGAATGAGATAGATGCAAACTGGATATTGATTAGAAAAGAATTAGATGAACTTCTGAAATATCGAGATGATTTACCAAATTTCCAAGATATTTCTCCAGACCAAGCTGATTATACCAGTCCAGACGATTTGTGGAAAACATTCTTTATGTATGGGTATGGAATAAAAGCCGAAAAAAATTGTCAAAGATGCCCGGAAACAACTCGTTTAATTGAAAAAATTCCAGGCATGAAAACCGCATTCTTTTCAATTTTAATGCCTGGTAAACATATTCCCGAACACCGAGGTCCATACAAAGGAGTTATTCGTTATTTATTAGCATTAAAAGTACCTGAACCAAAAGAAAAATGTAGAATTCGGGTAGGTGATGAAACTCGTCATTGGGAAGAAGGAAAAAGTATGATTTTTGATGATTCTTTTCCCCATGAAGCTTGGAATGAAACTGATGGAGTCCGTGCAGTTTTATTTTTAGATATTATGAGACCGATGGGTTTTCCTCTTTCATTTTTGAATGAATTAATGATGAAATTAATTGCAATTTCTCCCTACATTCAAGATGCAAATGTTAATCAGAAACGCTGGGAAGACCGTTTAGAAAAATTGCTTGATCAGGAAAAGAAAAAGGAGAAAGTTTCATCATCAACACAGTAATTTCAGTTATGAGTTATCAGTTAACAGTATCTCCTACTGAAGTAGGAGTCTTAATACCTGGTTGTCTGGTAAGAAGTTGGGAAGCTAGTTGATGATTTGAGAAGATTTATCTAAAAATATTTTCTATTTCTCATCTTTATGTTTACTGACTAATACCAATTTGAAAAAAGAATGTTATGAATAGTAATGGGGAGAAAAAGATTTTACAGGATATCCCTCTTGGAGAAAAAAGATGATTTTAGACTAAAAAATGGTGTTGAAGCCATTCCCATACGACTCCTGACTCCTGACTCCTGACTCCTAAAAAATCCCCTAGGTATTTGTAGCAAACATTTATCAAAATGGTAGAATTTTTTTCTATTTTTCACAGTTAAATTCTCAACATTTTATGGTAGGGGTTTGATATCCAAACCAAAGGTTAAATGGGATTTGGAAACTAAACCCCTACATTTTTTTCACAAATCATTATCGACTTTATAAGTTGTACATACCATTGTATTTTTGTCAATTTATACCTATTTATGAAATTATCAAAAGGTAAGTATTCAGCAGTCAACATTCAGCTATCAATTTCATTATCTTGAGAGAAGGAATTGGTATCTTCATGATTTAAAAGAATTAAAAGTATCGTTCAATAATGGATAATGGATAATGGATAATGGATAATTACCTCTCCCTAAAAGGGAGAGGATTGACTAAAAGGAAAAAGTTTATTTCTCTTGGTTGATTGGATATGGCGCCGGTCACCTATCCATCCCACCCTTCGGGAAACTGCGTTAACAACCGCTTTTTTCCCCTTTACCCAGGAGGCTTTAAACCTGAATTATTTAATTATTTAATTGTTTAATTGTTTCGGTAAAAGCTCATTCTTGCTTTATTTCTTAAAAAGCTGAGAGCTTAGAGCTGACAGCTAATAGCTGAATGCTTACATAAAAAGAGATTTTTGTATATAAATTAACAAAAAATTAGCAGTACATTACTTATATCTTTCTGGTAATTTCTGTTTGCTAAATTTATAGCGTTTCCCAAGCTCGTAAGGTACAGTTATCTTTTTGTCTTTATCATTCTCTGTTCCCTGTTCCCTGTTCCCTCAAACCTAAAATTTTGTACCTCACGCTTTTTGGGAATTGTTATATCTATTTTATTAATAAAAAAATCAAAAAATATATATATTGGGAGATAGTGGTGGGTTACGATTTTGATGCAATTATTATCGGCAGTGGTGCAGGAGGAGGAACGATCGCCCATACTCTAGCAAAAGCTGGTAAACGGGTTCTCCTGGTAGAACGTGGCCCAAGATTTAGTGATGTTGAAGCGTTTCAAGATGAGCAACGAATGTTAATCAACAAAGAAGCATTCGACGATCGCCAAATTCAAGTAAATGGACGTAGCGCCCAACTTCACATCGCTGGAATATTAGGGGGTGGCACATCCTTATATGGAGGGGTATTAATGCGCCCAAGTCCCTACGACTTCCATCCAGGCAAATTTTATGACAAATGGCTACCCCGTCACTTGTGGGATTGGCCAATTACTTACGATGATATGGCTCCCTACTTTGATCGAGCAGAAGCTTTATTTCATGTTGCCGGGGATAGGCCATACAAAATGCCCAATGTGGGAACACCAAACAAGGGTTATCCAGCGAAAGTTCCGCCACTGGAACCAATTAACCAAAAATTAGAAAAAGGTATCAAAGATTCTGGGTTAATGCCATTTCATCTCCCCTTTGGCATAGATTTCGATAGTTGTCTACGTTGTTCTAAATGTCCTGGTTTCTACTGCCCTAATGAAGCTCGTGCTTCTACAGTGGTGCGTGCTATTGATAAAGCAACTTTTAATTATAATCTTAAAGTTCAAACTTTTACAGAAGCAGACTATTTAGTTACTAATAGCAATAAAAAAGTTACGGGTATTCGCCTCCGTTGTCGCCAAACTAGCAAGGTTGAGGAACTAACAGCTAAAGTTTATATTCTTTCTGCGGGAGCTTTGGGTAGTCCGGTTATTTTGATGAAGTCTGGTTTAACAGGACGTAGCGGACAAGTAGGGCGGAATTATATGTATCATTGTGGTGCTTTAGTGGCGGGATTATTTAAACAAGAGACGGGAGGAGCGGATAAATTTATTAAACAGTTGGGATTTACAGATTTGTATCTGGGAAGTAAGGAATTTCCTCACAAATTAGGGTTAGCTCAAACAGTACCTATTCCCGGACTTCTTTCTCTACAACAAAATTTTCCTATACCAATACCAAAAGCGATCGCTGAATTTCTGCTGAAGCGGATGTTGGCAATAACTGGCATTGTGGAAGATTTACCCCAAGAAGAAAATCGGATAGAACTAGGTAAGGATGGGAAAATTCGTCTGTTCCATAAGTTTCATCCTTATGATGTTTACCGTTCTCGGTACTATAAGAGGAAGTTAGGACAGGTATTTCGGTCAGCAGGAGCAGTATTATCTTTTGGAGCAACGGGTGATAAGGATGATATTCATACATCCCATCAGGTAGGTACAACTCGGTTTGGTAGCGATCCAAATACATCTGTGCTTGATCAAGATTGTCGTTTGCATGAGCATGAGAATGTTTTTGTTGTGGATGGTGGGTTTATGCCAAATGCTTTGGGTGTTAGTCCTGCTTTGACTATTGCGGCGAATGCTTTGAGGGTTGGGGATTTTATGTTGCAAAAAGCGATAATTTGACGTTGACGAAACCCAGTGCGAGCATCTTGCTCGCCAGTAATGTACCCTACAAATTTTTTAGATTTTGATGAAAAGAAGTTTTAATAAATCAGAACGCCAGATTTTATATGATGCTTACTTTGGTCTTTGTGCTATTTGTGGTTGTAAACTAAAGGAAGGCTTTCACATCGATCATATAATTCCTTGGAGTAAAGGAGGTAAAACAGAACTATCTAATGCTCAACCTCTATGCCCAAGTTGCAATCTCAAAAAATCAAATCGAACAGGAGAAAATATGGCTCAAACTTGGTTAGGTGTTACTTTGCCAGATTGGTTTATACCTCGTGAATGGCAAGAAGAAGCATTTAAAATTTATGAGCAAAAGTGTATTGGGGGTGATGAGGCGAATTTTCTTTTAGGAGCTTGTCCAGGAGCAGGTAAAACACACTTTATTTGTGCTGTTATATATGTTCTTAAGAAACTAAATTATATTCACTGGGCAATTATTTGTGTTCCTGGGGACCACTTAAGAACTCAATTTGCTAGAGATGCTTTGGAATGGGAGCTAGATTTATTTGGAACAACTAAGTCTTGTGTAGTTGATGACTATCATGGAGAAGTAGTTACCTATCCTCAACTTGACAATGGAAAATCTACCTACAAGCAAAGAATTCATAAGTTTCATGGTAGGGTTTTAATCATTGGGGATGAAATACACCACCTCAGTGACGAAAATAGTTGGGGCGAAGGTTTTACTTTTGCTTTTTCTGAAGCAAGGTACAGATTATTTACTACTGGTACTCCTTTTCGCAGCGATAATGAAAAAATTGTTGGGAATTGGATAACTTATGAAGAAACAAATAGAGGCGATCGAGAATGTTGTCTTGATTATCGCTACGGTTATGATAGTGCTGTTAAGGATAGGGTAGTCAGACCTATTGTTTTTCCCGAATATGATGGTCAGTTTGAATACTGGAAAGGCGATAAAGTTTATCAACAAAGTTTTGAGGAAGCTGAGACTCATTGGGAACAAAGTTACTGTTTACAAACAGCACTAAGTATAGAAGGTGACTGGATTAAAGATATCATTAAAGAAGCAGATAATAAATTATTAGAAATTAGGCAAAATACTAATCATAAAAATGCCGCAGGTTTAATTGTTTGTCAACCTCGCAAAGGTGACGATGGCGCTCCCTACGCTCAAAAGGTCTGTCAATTACTTAAAAAATTAACAGGTGATAAATCTGTTTTAGTAACTTATGAAGATGAAAGAGCTTCTAAGTTAATTGAAGACTTTGCAGTAGGAGATGAAAATTCGCCTCGGTGGATAGTAGCTATTAAAAAAGTTTCTGAGGGAGTTTCTATTAAGCGTTTAAGGGTTTGCGTTTACGCCACAAATATATTAACAAGAATGTTCTTTGAGCAGGTAGTAGGAAGAATTACTCGGGTTATTCCTAACATAGATAGGCAGATAGCTTATATGTATATTCCTCGCCATCATACTCTAGAAACGTATGCAATAGATTTTGAGAAAGCTGCTACTCATGTTATTCAAGATATAATAGAAGCAGAAAAATCAAAATCTAATAATGGTAATGGAAGAGAAAATGAATCTAGTTCAGGCTTCTTTTTGCCTGCTGCTTCAACTGCTGAATTGGAAGGTCATATATTTCGTGGAGAGCAGCATGAAAGAGAGCTAATTGAGGAAGCCCAAAGATTTAAAGAAACTAATAATTTACTTGGTTATGATGAGGTTATTATAGCTAGAATAATGGGTTTAGCAGAAGTTAAAGCTACTAACAAAACTCCGAATAAATCTGAAAATGAGGAAATTTTCAAACCAGATCAATATCAATCTGAAAAAATTAAGGAACTCAAGCATGAAAGAGTAAATAAATCAAAAAAAAGAATGCAAATGCTGACCCGTAAATTAGCACGTTTAGAATTAAATTTGGGTAATAAAAAACTGACTAAAGACGAAAGTAAAAAATTAGGAGAAAGTATAAAAAATATTAACAAAGCAGCAGCAAGACAATTTGGCACTTATAACGATGACTCTACTGAGGAAACCATTAATAAAAAAATTCATTGGTTAGAAGAACAAATTAAAATACAAAAGCAAATTGCAACTAACAAAGATGACGATGATGAGGAGGAATATAGATTGTATGGTGAAGAAGAAATTTAAGCGAGAAGGGTTTGTTTATATTGAACCTAATCTACCAGAACCAAACATTATTGAAGTAACAGATCGTGACCTACATGAACAAGCTCATAAAAACTTTATTAGTACAGATGGTCTGACAAAAGATATTAGAATGCAGACTTTTTCAATGTCTATAGCAGCTCAATTTAAAAGACTAATAGAACGTGAAGCTTGGTATTGCATATACATTCCTAACCTGAGTAAATATGTCAGCTTCAATAAACATAAATCACCTAGTGGAGAGCTAGATCATAGAGCTAATTTCTTAGACTGGGTAAGAGCAGCTCAAGATGATGGAGGTTTACATTTTGACCCTACCAAACTTGATGCTCTTCTGAAAGGAACTGAAGCTTGGAAAGTTTATCGGCAGTTAATGGATGGAAGTCATCAAGATAGTAATAGTTATAAGTTTTTAGACAGTCAATATTTCTCAAAAATTGATGATAAACCCAAAACTATTAATATCAAAATAGACGAGCCAGAAGAAACAGCGATTAAACTTTTAGAACACTATAAAGGTAAGAATTTAGAAAAGCTTATTCAGCTCCTTAAAGAGAATTTATAAAAGCAAAAATCAGTAATACTTAAAGCCTCTGTATAATGCTAAGAGCTTTTTCTTTATTCAACCAGACATAATATAATAGCTACTTGCTACTGAACTGTTAGTTAATAGATAAAATCAAATGAAAACTGTTGTAATTACTGGAATTTCGGGCACTTTAGGTAGTGCGATGGGTAAAGCATATAAGTCACGGGGGTGGCGAGTTGTTGGCGTGACTCGTCAACCCAAATTAGAGGGAGATTTTTTTGATGAATTGTGTGTTTCTCCCCAGGAAACTATTGAGGATGCCAGAAAACTATTTGAGTATGACCCAGATGTGGTGATTTTAAATGCTGGTCAAATTGAGACCGAAGTCGGAGAAGGTGGCATCCCTGTAATTGAGTTAGTAGAGTCCATGAATAGAGTTAACTATTCTTGGCCTGCGGTTGTTGGTACTGAAGCAGCAAAATTATCTCGGAGTAGACGTTTAGATGTAATTGCCATTGGTTCAATTGCCGATGGGAGTCCTTCCTGTTTCGGACCAGTTTATCATTCTGGTAAAATAGCCTTACATTATTTTTGGTCTGGTGTCGGACCAATTGTTTATCATTCCAGTAAAAATATGATTCGCCTGCGGTTGTATCGCCCTGGTGTAATTGCTGGTAAATTTGCTTGGGCACCGGTGAATCGTTTGAATGATAAAGCTTATAAGATTCGGGAAAATCGAGTTAATTCTGCTCCACCTGCGGATAAGGTAGCTGAGAAAATAGTTAATTGGATTGAGAATAGTAAGGAATGGGTAGGAACTTATGATGAACCTTTTGGGTTTAAGATTTTTAAGTATCTGTTTGCTTTGTTCCCCAATTTTTTCTACAGATTACAATTGTATGGTTGGCCGAAAGGTAGTAAGTTTATGTGATTAGTATACAGTGCGAGCATCTTGCTCGCCAGAGTAGGAGTTGAGTAGTGGACTGTTTCATCTTAAATGGTGCGTTAGATAGTGAGTGTGGTCTGGGTGGTCCGTGTGGTCCGTGTGGTCCGTGTGGTCCGTGTGGGAAGTACAGGATTATCATTTTTTTAATGTGGTTTGTTAATCTGAAAACTCTTGTAATTTGAATATCTTTTCACTTATTCAGGACTTACGCAAAATACGAAATTATACACTACCTGTAGGGGCGAATGGCATTCGCCCTTACTAGATATAGCGGTTCTGCGTAAGTCCTGTTATTGCTAATATCAAATCCGGTAGTATCGTTATCAAAAAGCGGAGAAACCGGGTTGGTTTTAAAGCCAAAGTTTATAAAATTCACCTCCTACAAACCCGGTTTATTCTGTAGGGGCGATTCGCGTTTGCTCCGCATTCCGCAGGAAATCGCCCCTACAAAGCAAGCGGATTTGATATAAGAACTGACAGTTTAAGAGACTTCTCCAAAAATGAAAAATAAAATCAATTATTATCCGTAAATTATCAATCGCTATTCCCTATTCCTTCTAACTTATTGACACCAAATAATCTTGCCACAAATGAAAGTTAGTTGTTCTACCAAGTAAAAATATACCTTCTCCTTCTTTTCTTGATTGAAGCAATAAATCACAAACATTTGCTACAACATAATCTAGACAATCTCGATCTGCAGACAATACATCTTGTTCAGTTTCATATAATGAAACACCTTCGTTACGCGAACATCTTCTGGCATAAAATACTGTCATATCTTTTCCTAATATTTGTTCTATCCACAATTTTGAACCGATGGAAAATCCTTGATTTGGATTACACATAAATACTAATCCACAAATACTACTAACAACAGGTTTGATAATTTGTTCCTGTTCGTTAAAAACTTCATTTAATGGGAAATTACTACTTTCTAAATCTTGAGAAGTATAAACTTTTTCATTGATTTTTTTTAACTCTTCACTGTTTAATTTAGTTATAGGTATTGTAGCAACTGGTTGACATTTTAAAAACTCTATCCACTCTGGCTCTAAATTACATTCTTGAGCGCCAGCAATTATAGTTTTTAAATATCTTTTAGAAGGTGGTATTCCCTCTTGAATTGTCAGATTTTGGAATTTAATTTCTTGGTCGTAAGCTATATATGCTACAGCAGTGATCGCCTTTGTTGAATGATAAGGAAAAACTTGTAAATTTTCTTCTTGATATATATTACCTTTAGCTTCTAATCCATCAATAACTTCTTTACATTCTGGTGATATTTCATACAAACAACCATGTACGATAGAATCTTTTTTATAAACTAAATTAGCATAACTTGGATCGATATTATTAATTGTCACGTGTAAATTAAATCTCAATTCAAAATTTTTTAATAGAGCCGGTTGAGAATTTAAAATCAGTAAATTAGGTTTGGTTTTATAGATTTCCTTTGTTTGAGGATTTGATGATAATTTGAATTCTAGTAATGATTTAGATAAGTTAGATCCATAAGCAAAGTATTTAATATTAGAAGTAGAACTTAAGAATTGTTCTGCATTGGATGGCATATAACCTCGATTCTTCAAGAATTTAGAATTTAGAATTTAGAATTTAGAATTACCTCTCCTTGAAAAGAAGAGGATTGACGAACAGGAAAATTTTTATTTATTATCCTCTTAAAATGGGAGGCTTTAAACCACAATATTTCGGTAATAGATGAATAATTTTGATTTTATCAGGATTTACGCAAGTGTAGTAATTCTATTTAAACAGAACTAAATTATTTTAAAAGTTTTCCTATTCCTAATTGATCTATTTTTTCGTAAATAATTATCCCAGATATTTCTCAATTTCCTGTAATACGTCTACCAAAGTAGGAGCATTTGAGGAAATAACGTTATCTTCACTTCCATCATGTTTATGATGAGGATGCTCAAGCAAATTTAGCTTTTTATGGTGTCTAGTATTGTCATAGCGAAAAATCAAGTTTTTGGAGGCAGTCATATATTGATATGCGTACATACCATGGTTGATAATTGTTTTAACATTTACATTCTTCACGGCAATAAAGAATAGAACCATCTATCAGGACTAAGGCCATGCAAACCCAGAAACCGGGTTTTTTTATCAATATTTTTTGTTAAAAACGACGATTTATCCTAAAAACCCGGTTTCTTTGCGTAAGTCCTATCTATAAAACTTATTTCACCTACAATAAAACCTCGATCGCCTGTTCGTTCATCAGAATGTAATAATAAACGAAGTAACTAATGAGCAAGAGTTAATTACTTCACGAATTTCTTGAACATAATCCTTAATTAACAAACTCAACCACCTGTAAATTTTCTACTTCTTGACAGAGATTTTTCAACATCCAAGATTCTCCAATCCATTCGTCTAATTCTAGAGTTTCTGTAAATTCATTATTTTCATATCTTCTGAGAAATTCTTCTGTAGATAACTGATATTTAGTCTCAAATTTATGCAATCTTTGTTTGGTTTGTTCAATACCATCAGACAAAGACTGTAATTCTTTTTCTACTGCTATTGCTGTAATTTTTAATGATTCTGGATGTTGACATTTAATCTTTATTTCTGGCATATTTATTATCTCCTTGAAAAAACGATCGCTTTTGTAGACTGCTCTTATATATGGAAAGATTTTAAAATCAATTGAACACTAGAATTTCATACTTAATCAAGTCAAAAAAACTAAAATACTCTAACCCTGTAGCTGTAATCCAATCATTGAAACTCTGAATAATTAACCTATTGATTATTGAATATGTAGGCTGCACATTTTTAGTTATATCAATTACTTTTTCTAGTTTAAAGTCTGTATTTATCCCAATATTTTTATAATCTTCTAAAGAAATAAATTTCACCTTATTTGTTGCTTTTGTTCCGTATGTATTAGTAATTAGGCGATTTAATATTTCTTTCTCTAACTTTTGCCAAAAGTAGTAAATTTTATCATTAATAATAAAATCTACCACTATCAATTTACCTCCTATTTTCAGGTTTTTTCTAACTTCTTGAAAGAAAGTTTCTCTAGATGGAAAAGAAAAAATACATTCTAGAACGATTACATAATCAAACAATTGCTGAAATTTTGGTAAATCACAAGCATTAGCACAAACAAACTCGACGTAATTATCATTTTTCGGTTTAATAATTTCCCTAGCTCTAATTACTTGAGCTTCATCAATATTTACTCCTACTAAATTTAATTGAGAAAAATCATTATTTAACATACCGATTGTACCGCCAAAACCACAACCTGCATCTAAGATACTAACGCCATTATTAATGCCGCTTAATTGAATCACTTTTTGAGAAAGATTATTAGCAGCTATACCAAAATCTAATAAAGTGCCTTTAGATTGAGAGGGATCTTCCCAGTAACCCCAATGAATATGTTGGCCAAATGCTTTTTCTAGTTCAGGATCTTCTGCAAATTTTTCAATGAGAATATCAAAATAGCCCATAAGTTTATTACTATTCAATCTTTTGTACTAAACAATACTAACAAGGAATTGGAAAAAAATTCTTTTTGCTGTCTATTGAATTATTTCAAAGTTTGCCTATTCTATAATAATTGATTTTACTTTTGATTTTTAGAGATGTATTTTTGCAAAAATTCCAAGTTTTGTAAGAGGTTTGGCGACTAAACCACTACGATGCTTTAATTGTACCAATACTACTGGATTTTATATGACTTGAAAATAAATTTATTAGGACTTACGCAAAGAAACCCGGTTTCTACGATAAATTGTTGTTTTTGACAATAAACATCTACGAGAAACCGGGTTTCTGGGTTCCCATGGCTTTAGTCCTGTTTCTTTGGGTTATTGCTTTTTCTATGAGTAGCTATTATGATATTAAGTTGGGAATAATTAACTTAATTAAATTCTGAAATTACCAATCGTAAGGATCTTAGTAATTTAATGTTAAAAACAGTACAATTATATAACTTTAAAAGTCATCCAAAAACAAACCTGAAATTCGATGATTCCCAACTACACGCACTGGTAGGAACTAATGGTTCTGGTAAAACATCTGTTTTACAAGCATTGCATTATTTGAGCAGACTTATAGAAGAAAATAATTCATCATTTAAAGATGTTTTTAAACATGAAAATTCGCCAGAATTTATAGTAATGAAGGGAGAAAATCAGATGTCTGTTGCTGTAAGTATTTTTTTGGAAGATAACCCTATACAAAACTTGGAATTAACTCTTAATTGGCAAAGAAAGGATAGTTCTGGTTGGTTCCCAGAATTATTTTCAAATCTGAAAGAAAACAAGGGTTCAGATGGACAAATCTCATTAATATCTTCTACAGTAATAGAGTATTGGAGATATTCAGTTTACTTAAAATTGATAGCTGCTAATCTTGCTAAAGCTGCTTATAGTGATGCAGTGACACCACAAATTGAGTTTGATGGTTCCGGTTTAGCACCGAACTTAGATTATTTGCGCAACGAAGCACCAGATAAATTTCAATCCTTGCAGGAAATGCTGCAACAAGTTGTTCCTGGTGTCAAAAGGTTAGGTATAAGACGAGCTAAAGTTGTAGTCGATCGCCAACGTTTAATAGAAGTGGATGGAAAATCTATTTCTTACCAAGAAAGTCAGGAAATGTCAGGACAAGAAATAGTCTTCGATATGAAAAGTGGCGATCGTATTCCTGCCCATGCTATTAGTGAAGGAACAATTCTTGCTCTGGGTTTATTGACAGTTTTAATGAATCCCAATCCACCTAATTTAGTATTATTAGATGATGTTGAGCAGGGACTTCATCCTCAAGCGCAACTAGAATTAATGTCCGTTTTGAAGCAAATTATTGCAGCGAATCCAAATTTGCAAATTATTTTTTCAACTCATTCTCCTTATATTGTTGATGAACTTACACCCTCTCAAGTTCATGTATTAACTAACAATAATTCAGGTTTTACTCATTGCAAAAGATTAGACGAACATCCAGATTTAGAATGGGCAAAACAAACTTTAACTACTGGAGAATTTTGGGATGCTGAAGGTGAAGATTGGTTCAATAATGAATAATGAATAATTAATAATTAATAATTATCTCTTTTTATAAAGAAGAGGATTGAATAAAAGAAAAAAATTTCTTTTTTCTCATTGATGCTGCAAAAGCAAGACAAATTCAGAATTTTGTCTCTTATCTGCAAAAAACGCGACAAATTAAAGCAGTTGTCTTTATCCGCGATCTAGATAATCAACCTGAGCGACAAAAAAGTATCGAACAAGTGCGCTCAGAATATAGCGATCGCCAACCTCAAGTCGCAATTGTTATGGGAATGGCAAACCGAAATCGAGAAGCATGGGTTTTGAATGGTTTTATTCCGCTAAACAAATCAGAAGAAAAAACTCTTGAAGAGATCAAAAATCAATTAAATTTCGATCCTTGTCAGGAGTCTCATAGACTGGGTTCCAATTCAAAAGCAGAACCTGAACGCAGGAGAAATCCTAAAGTGGTGCTTGAAAAACTCACAGGAGGAGACTTTGAAAGAGAACGGAAGTGTTGGGAAGAGACAGACTTGGAAATTCTACGAAACAGAGGTGTTAGTACAGGATTAACAGATTATATCAACGAAGTCGAAAATCAATTGACTAGCATCATCACAAATTAGTTTAAAAAAAGTGTTAAATTTCCCGTTTGGGAGTATAATCATGGTAAATTTGTGAAAAAATCACAGATATACCACTTTAGCTATTATTGAAAAGTTTATGCTGATTCAATTCAGTGTCGGTAACTATTTATCATTTAAAGAAATTGTCACTTTAAGAATGGTGGTAACAAAGGTTACTGCCAAGAATAAAAGTGTTGATAAAAATAATGTTTTTTACGTTGATGAAGAGTTAAGTTTGCTCAAAAGTGCTGCTGTTTATGGTGCTAATGCTAGTGGCAAAAGTAATTTGATTAAAGCAATGGCTTTTATGCGTTGGTTTGTGCTGAATTCATCAAAAGAAACTCAGATAGAAGATGCTATTAATGTGGAAGAGTTTAGATTAAGTACCGAGACAGAGGGAAAACCTTCTTTTTTTGAAATAGTCTTTATTTTAGAAGATAAATTATACAGATATGGTTTTGAAGTGGATGAAAAACAGGTGGTTTCTGAATGGTTATTTTATGTGCCAAAAGTTAGGGAAAGTAAGCTATTTGAACGGGATGAAAATGGTATCAATATCCCGACTAAAGTTTTTAATGAAGGAGAATTAATTATAGATAAGACGAGAAACAATGCACTTTTTCTTTCTGTAAATGCTCAATTTAACGGCAAAATTTCTACAAGTATTTTGCGATGGTTTATGGATTTGAATATAATTTCAGGACTACATAGTGATGTTTATCAACAAGTCACAGTTGAATATCTCGAAGATAGTGAATATGAAAATGAGATTATTCAATTAGTTAGAAAATGGGATTTAGGTATTGATGATATTAAAATTGTTCCCAGAAATGTTTTACTAGAAGAATTAGAAGAATTGCCTGGTTTTACAGAGGAATTTAGAAAACGTATGCTTGATGCAGAAGTGAAAATTAACCAAATTCAAATTAAAACACTTCATAAAAAGTATAATTCTGAAGGTAAAATGGTATCTCAAGTAGTATTTGATTTTCAAGATAATGAGTCAGAAGGAACTAAAAAGTTATTTGCTTTTGCAGTACCAATTTTGGAGAGTTTAAGGTACGGAGAAATTTTAATAATAGATGAACTTGATGCTAGATTACATCCTATAATTACTCGTGCAATTATCGAGCTATTTAACTCTAATCAAACGAATCCTGAAAATGCTCAACTAATTTTTACAACCCACGATACTAATTTACTTAGTAATAAAATTTTCAGACGAGACCAAATATGGTTTACAGAAAAAGATCGGCAAGGGGCAACTGATTTATATTCTTTAGTAGAATACAAAGTTAGAAATGATGCAACTTTTGAAAATGATTATATTAAAGGTAGATATGGAGCTATACCTTTTCTTGGAGATTTAACAAAATTATTTGAAAAAAATGGCTAGAAAAAAAGCATCTGGTAAAAATTATCAAAGTTCTAGGAATGGGAAAAGTCAATACAGTCGCTCAAGAAATAAAACAGTAGAAACACGAGAAATTCAAGAGCGTTTTTTAATAGTTTGTGAAGGAACAAAAACAGAACCAAATTATTTTAAAAGTTTTCCTGTTCCTAAAGATGTAATTGAAATTGATGTGCGAGGTGTTGGTAAAAATACAATTAGTTTAGTTAAAGAAGCTATCGAAATTAAAAAAGAAGATAATGATTATGACCAGATTTGGTGTGTATTTGACCGTGATTCATTTCCGGTCAAAAATTTTAAGGAAGCAATAAATTATGCTCAAAATAATGATATTAAAGTCGCATATTCCAATCAAGCTTTTGAACTTTGGTATTTGTTACATTTTAATTATCGTGATACTGCAATGTCTCGCACACAATATAAAAAACTTTTAACTAAAAACATGAATCAAAAGTATGAGAAAAATAGCGATGAAATGTACGAAATATTAGCTAGTAGACAACCTCAAGCAATTAAGAATGCAGAGAGGTTATTAGAACAATATAATCCACCCGATCCTGCTAATAATAATCCTTCCACAACAGTGCATTTATTAGTTAAACAACTTAATAGATTTGTTCGTAAATAAGTGTAGAGCGATCGCTACAATAATCTAACTGAATAAAAATATTCTTCAATCAGCAAAATCAACTCCTTTATATATTTCTAATTCTTTCCGTAATCGCTCTAACATCATTGATTCTCCAATCCATTCATCTAATTATAAAGTTTCTCCAAATTCATCATTTTCATATTTTTGCAGAAATTCATTTGTGGATAAATGATATTTAGATTCAAATTCTAAGAGTCGTTTTTCTGTACGTTGAATACTGTTAGATATTAAGCTTAATTCTTTTTCTACCATATCCTGAAAAAATATCTTTAATGATTCTGGATGTTGACATTTAATTTTTAGTTCTGGCATATTTACCTCCTCAGAATATTTTCAATTTCCTGCAATACATCTATCAAAGTAGGAGCATTTGAACAGATAACATTATCTTGACTACCCTCATGTTTATCAAAAAAATTGAGTCTAAAACCCCGCCTTTTAAAGCGAAATGTTTTTGGAGTGTTGCTCTAATCCCCATTACAAAAACAACTTCTGACTTCTGACTTCGTTAAGATGTCTCGTATTATCATAGCGGAAAATCAGACTATTTAAGACAGTCATATATTGATACGAATACATATCGCGTTCTATTGTTAATTCCACATCTACAAATTCTCGCACCATTAAAACAGAATTATCTAGAAACTTTATTTCCCCTCGAATCATACCTTCTCGCATCACTTCGTTGAGAGGGTATAATCTGAAAATGCTGCACTACTTCACAAGCTACTATTAAATCGTGAAGTTGCTGCAAATAATCCTCAAATAACAAACTCAATATCTCCCAATTTTTCTATCTTTTCTTCGAGTCGTTTCAACATCAAAGCTTCCCCTATCCATTCATCCAATTCTAAAGTTTCTTCAAATTCGTCATTCTCATATCGAAGCAGAAATTCTTGAGTAGATAACTGATATTTTTCTTCAAATTCTAAGAGTCTTTTTTTGGTTTTAGCAATTCCTAATTTCAGGAATTTTACCCTGTCATGTATCATATTTTCAATGGTGTTTTTTAATGACTCTGGGTGCTGACATTTAATTTTAAGTTCTGGCATATTGATTATCTCCTTGAAAAGTCAGGTTAGTAACAGTATCAGTTATCATGGTAACATTTGAAAACCAGCTTGAAGAAAATGGTTATCTAAAGTTAAAGCTGTAACTATCTTTCGTTGTTTCATAATGATAAATGACAAACAATCAGTAAAAGAATAGGATTTGTCTTGATGATGCAAGAAAATATTGCCATCCTTGATTAAATAGACTTTGATCGATATTAATCAATTCTATATCAGGACTTTCCAATAGCTGATTGCCAACTTCAACTGCTTTATAATGAAGGTTTCTACTATTAAAGAAAGTTACAACTTCATCAAAAATATATGTTGTTGTTACTAAAAAAGGCTGAGATTTTGCTATAAAGTGCCAATTTTGTAATACTTGTTGATGAGCATCTTCACTTTTTATTTCTAGAGCTAAAATATAGCTAGTATCCAAAAAATATACTTCTTTCATTATTGATTATACAGATAACGATCGTGGTTAATTGCGCCATCCTTTACATCACATTCCACAGGATTTTTACCTAAATCCCAAATAGAAGGTGTTTTTTTGATACTGGTGATAATAATTTTTCCATTTTCTTGAATAATCTCAAATTCTTGGCTTTCTCCTAACAATTCTTTAGGTATTAATAAGCCTTGTTCTGTTGCTGTTAATTTCATGTTTAATTACCTCTATTAATTTTGTACATTAATTCATTAAAATCGCCCTATTTCAGAATTGCAATGCTTATCCCAAATTTTCAATTTCCTGCAATACATCTACTAAAGTAGGAGCATTTGAGGAAATAACATTATCTTCACTTCCATCATGTTTGTGATGAGGAAAGTTTGGCAAATTTAGCTTTTTATGGTGTCTAGTATTGTCATAACGAAAAATCAAGTTTTTCGAGGCAGTCATATATTGATATGCGTACATACCACGATAGATTATTGTTTTAACATTTACAAATTCACCCCAATAAAGAATAGAACCATCTATAAAGCTTATTTCACCTACAAGAAAACCTCGATCGCCTGTTCGTTCATCAGATGTAATACTGAACGAAGTGACTAATGAAAAAGAGTTAATTACTTCACGAATTTCTTGAATGTAATCCTTAATTAACAAACTCAACCACCTTTAAATTTTCTACTTCTTCACAGAGATTTTTCAACATCCAAGATTCTCCAATCCATTCGTCTAATTCTAGAGTTTCTGTAAATTCATCATTTTCATATCTTCTGAGAAATTCTTCTGTAGATAATTGATATTTAGTCTCAAATTTCTGCAATCTTTGTTTGGTTCGTTCAATACCATCAGACAAAGACTGTAATTATTTTTCTAATGCTGCTTTTAAAAAGATTTTTAATGATTCTGGGTGCTGACATTTAATTTTAATTTCTGGCATATTTCTTATATCTTTTCAGATTATTCATTTTCTGTTTCCCAATCTTCAGCAATCCTAACTAATAAAGGCAGAAGATCAAAATCTTAATACTGTGACGATTTCTCACAAACAAACAGCACAAAGCCTGCTGAAGTTATTGTCAGTTAAGCTGCTCACAGCGAATAAATATTTTTTTGTGACGAACAAGCGTGACGAATGAAACCAGTTAAACTAAGCCAAGCTGTTTGCTCGGTTCCCTTGCAGTACTTGGATCTAGGTTAAATTCAGTATGTAGAAATTGCACTGCCTCATAAGTCTCAATCCACACATGAGCACCACAATTTGCTGGTTTGTAAGGTCGATACACGATATAGCAAGGACCTGAAATATATAATTCATAACCATAATCGTTGCGCTTGCTGTCTTTGAGAGACACTACTGGTTGAAATTGCTCTGGAGGCTTTCCTTTATTACCTTGAATGTTGTGTTGATTAACATGAATCATTTGTGCTTTCTTCGCTTGTTGCTTGCGCCAGATACCTTCGGGACCGCGCCGAGCGGGAATTATTCTCGGCATTCCACTTTTAGATACTGGAATTTTCCAGAATCTACCATTTTTTTTGGCTCCTTTGACTCTTCCTTGAGCGAGTAAAACTAATAAACGTTGACGAGAGATACCTAATAAAATAGACGCTTGTTTAGTACCCATGATTCTTACCTCAACTCTTGGCCAATAGTAAAGTTTACTTTA
>NZ_JAAHHT010000121.1 GCF_010672085.1 Okeania sp. SIO3I5 | reverse complement strand
GGAAAAGTTTTATTAGCAATAGAAGTCGCCGTCAAAAATACCCATTCCGCCTCCGGTAACAAATACTCCGATGCTTGATCGGGAAGATCGTCCGCTCCCGGTTGCCGTTCGATGACAGTCATATCCATCTCATTCTCATAACGAGATAACCGGGGATATCTACCAATAATCACAACTTTTTTTCCCCGAATCATTGGTAGAAAATATTCAAATACTGCCAAATTTCCAGGTCCGTAGGGAGATAAGGGTTCTGCTTGAGTCGGAAGTGTCGAGCGTGAATTTATCTCAGCATTAATAGCTGCCATTCCCACAGTTGCCTCAAAGCTATTCCAAGACCGCAACCAGGATGCCAACTCTTTCACAGGTTTATTAACCAGAGTTCCCGACCAAGGTAATGTGCGTGTAACTGTACCCGGACTCATACATAAACCAATACTTTCAGTTTCACACAAAGTCCAGGTTAAACCGATTAATACTTCTTTGATAGGAGTATTAGTGTTGCCATAGTCTAACAACAAATTGTATATTTCTTTTGGATGCACCATAGTCATTTCACTTATCAGTTATCAATTCAGTAGTGGACTGTTTCATCTTAAATGTTGCCATAGAAAATGGCGTTGCACAATCAGAAATGATAACACCTGAAAGTAGATATTTTTGGATAATTTTTTCCTCAATATATGTACAGGGGACTTATTCTTTAATAGCAGAGGAACTTGATTTGGCTAGATATATACCCAGCAAAACCACAGCAAAGGCTACCCCATTCAATAAACTCAAGCTTTCTGAAAAAATAATCCAAGCCAAAATAGCAGTAATTACCGGTGCCAATAGTAGGCTAATAGCAACGAATGCCGAAGACAAACGCTTAAGACAATAATTAACAAGCCCTTGACCCAAAATTTGACAGACAAAACCTAATAAAATTACTAACACCCAAGATTGCCAAGAATAGGGAAAAAGTCGATCTTCCATTACCAAAACAATCGGCAATATCCAGAGAGTTGAAAATAAAGAACTCCAGAAAAGTATAGTTTCAGCACTAAATTTTTCTCGGAGTTTTTCTACTATTAACAAATAGATACTAAAGCAGATCGAAGCTAATACAGCAACTCCATCACCTTGTAGATTTCCAGTAGCAACTTGTAAGTCCTCTATTCCAATAATACAAGCTCCGACCATAGCGACTCCCATCCCAATTAAGAATCGCTTGTCAAAGTGCTGACCCCAGATAGACCAAGCTAAAAGAGTCGTCCACAGGGGATTTAGATTTGTCAGTAAAGTAGAATTAGCAACGCTAGTTTGAGTCAGAGACCAAGCCCACAAAACTTGGTCGCCAGCAAAACAAATTCCTGCTATTAATAATTGGATTAGTACCCAACTTGTATAAGGCTGTTGCTCTACATTATCTGTAGAAAATTGGTAACGTAGAGCTTGCAGTCTATTCCATATTCCCAAAACAAAAGTTGCGAGCCAAACTCTATGAAATGCCGTTGCAAATGGACCTATTTCCCGTTCCAACAATCTAAAAAAGATTGCTATCCAAGAGCAGGCTATGATAGCGATAGCTAATAAGATAATCGCTGTAACGCTTTCTTGAATTGAAGTCTGTTCTTGTATAGATTTCAAAAGACGCTCCCATTCAACAATGAATAATGAATAATGAATAATATCATGTCCGGTAGCATCGGTATTGTATAGAGAAGGTAAGGAAGAAGTAGGGGCGATTCGCTTGCTCGCCCCTACAAGAGAAGGAAAAACCTTATATGACGGTAGTTCTTTCCCTAACTTTTACACAAACGATACCAACGGACATGATATAATTACCTCTCCTTGAAAAGAAGAGGATTGACTGATCATGAAAATTTTTATTTATTATCCCCTATCCAAGGGGAGGCTTTAAACCAAAATTTTTCGGTAAAAATAAAATCGCTAGACTAGAAAAAAGGGCGTTGGTTATGCCTGGCTATGATTTTTCTGGCATTGTAGAAACCGTGGCAAAGTATTAGATGCCGATGCCTTACTGACCATTTTTTGAATTCAAAATTCAAAATTCAAAGTTCAAAAATTTGGTTCATTCCTTAATTTCAATAATTGTTTAATTAAGGATTCTTTTTCTCGTTCTTCAGAACGAAAAAATCAAAAATATTTTCCTGATTTCAAGCCTCTGACTTTCCTGCGGAATGCTACGCAAACAGGAAGAGGTTATAATTTTGAATTTTGAATTGATTTGACATCTGTCTTCAACAAACCCGGTTTCTTATAACACGCTCTATTCACCAACGCCGAAAAAAGAAGCAGACTTGCTGTTTTTTGAGGGAGCTAGATTTGTATTACAGCGCTTTTCAGATTGATGAACCACATCGCCACAACCAAAACCCCGTAGGGACGTTCCATGGAACGTCCCTACTGTGGTCTACTAATTATGAAAACTGCTGTAAGCATCTCCCCACCTAAAAATCATCAACTTAACAGCAGCTTGGTACTATACCAACAAAACTTCATCCGATAAAGGTTCTATTGGTGTATAATTCAGGCTCGCCAGAAACTCCGGTCTTTGCTCTTTGATCGGAATTTTTGGCGTGTTTTCAACACTGTTATAGTTGATAATAACTAGGGCGCGATCGAAGGGAGACATATTCGCTCCCGAACCATGAACACAACTAGGATGAAATAATAGAACTGAACCTGCTGCTCCTTTCGGTGCAACAATTCCATACTGTTTAACTAATTTCTCAAGAGTTTCCTTATTAATTATATAATGAAGCTTACTTGTCAAACGAGAAATCCATGAAGGGCCATCTTGATATTGGTTATGCTGTTCCTCTTCAGTAAATACGCTAATCAAACCTTCTTTCTGGGAACCGGGAACTAACATTAGTGGTGCGTTAAATTCATTGACTTCATCCAAAAAAATTGCTGTATTGACAATCCTTGGCTCTGGAATTCCGTCTTCTTCTTTGTAATAAACATAATCTTGGTGCCATTGCCAAATATCTCCTTCAAAAGCAACCTTGGCACTAATTTTGAATTGGTGGATATATACTGCACTTTCAAGTATCTGCATTACAGGATCGATGATTCGGGGATGTTGGGATAAACGTTTAAATACGTCACTTTTAGTATGAGAACCATGAACGATGCGTACCGTTTTTCCGTCTTCTTCAACGATCTTTCCTAGGCTATTTTCCCCGTAAACAGCAGGAAGCTCGGCTTTCATAACTTCAACTTCTGCTCTGTCAAAAACATTTGGCAAAAAAAGATAGCCTCGATCTTGATAATGCTGTAATTGTTCGCTGCTCAGTTGCATGAATAATTCCTCCTTTAATATTAATAGGCGATCGCTCGGCGCCTCCTAACTTGACCAAACAATCAGGTCTCTTGCCTCCCCTTTCAAGGGGATGAAAAAAAACAGGTTCAATATTTCAAGCCTCTGACTTCAGGCAGAGGTACTGATAACTGATAACTGAAATGACGCGCACCTTTCCTTTTCTGTTGTTCAACTCACTGTTGTCAGTGCTTCTTGCCGTGCTGCTGGCCGATGCTGTAGGGAACTTGTCATAAATTCGTAGGGATTGTACGGATCGTTGGGATAATATTCTAGTTGCACACGCTCACCCAAGCCGTGAGCTTTTACCAACTCCTGCATAATTGATAAAGCTACATGGTCTTCTATTGCCAATCCTGTGGAGTCAAATACAGTCTGCTGTTCTCGCCAATGATAAAATTCTTCTGGTCGTTCGATCATCTCCATTAAACTCGATCCGACTTCTTCTGGTTGTAACTGCTGACATTCGCCTTCAAGTAAGGCTTGTTCGGGAAAGTCCGGACAGACAAAACACCGTTTTAGTAAAGATAGGGGCAACTCTGTTTTGCCTATGATATCTGCACCTACGGCATTAATATGAACGTGAGGCTTCAAATTCTCACCAGTAATTACTGGGTCTGCTCCTTCATCAACCGAGGTAGCAGTGCAAATAATGTCGGCATTGCGCTCTAGTTCATCTAGAGAACAGCTCCGAATTGATAGCCCTAAAAATGCTACTCGTGAGGAGAATGAGCGAGCAATATCTGGGTTAATATCATAAACCAATACCTGCTGTAATGGAAACACTCGACTCAACCCGTGTAACTGTGTGACTGCTTGTGCTCCTGCTCCTACCAGTCCTACAGTAGCACTATCAGGATTTGCTAGAATCTTGCTGGCAATGGCAGAGGCAGCTCCTGTTCTAATGGCAGTTAGGGTGACAGCATCACACAAAGCAACTAAATGACCGTTGTTAAAGTCATAAAGGCTTGTCGTTGCTAGGACGGTAGGGATACCAATTGTCTGGATATTGTCTGGCTGATAAGCAACAACTTTAACTGTTACAGACTGGTCAGTCTTTCTCATGTATGGCATCCATTCTACACAAGCACAGGATGGCTTTTTGACGAATCCAGCGCGAGTTCGTAGTTCCCCTTGACCTAGATTAACTTCCTTAAAAGCTGCTGTCAAGCCAGCGATCGTCTTGTCCATCAGTGTATCAATACCTACTAGCTTAATCGCTTCGGCAATATCTTGAGGTCGGATTAAAAGTGTTTCCACTATTATTATTTTTCTAATCTAAATTAGCTATTCCATCTTAATTTTTTTCAATTCCAATTCCTCTTATGTTTAGATATTATTATTTATTTTTTTTTTTTGATAATATTTGCTAATATAAATTTTTCATAATTTATGTTATATAGAATCCGGTTATATAATATATGTTTATAACTCTATAATTACTTTAATCTCCCCACACTTCCCACCCTTCCCACCCTTCCCACACTTCCCACCCCCAACTATATAAACTATATAATAAGTATTCAACCGGATTTGATATTATATCAAATCTGGTAGTATCGGTATAAAAAAACTTCATTACCGGGGAAAGTCTAAAATGCCCTAAAATACTAACATTGACCTCCAACAAAAATGACAAACACCCACCCATTTACCGAATAATATCATCAGGACTAAAGCCATGTGAACCCAGAAACCCGGTTTCTCGTAGACATCTATTGCTCAAAACAACGATTTATCGTAGAAACCGGGTTTCGCATGGCTTTAGTCCTAATCATGTCCGGTTGAATAGTTATAAATAAAAATGGAGGAGTAGGGAGAAAGAATTGATTATTTCTGTACGATAATTGATTTGATTTTTAATTACCGGAGAGGTCTAATATAGGTAAGCTTAACAAAGTTCCTAATCCCCAACACTAGGGAATTATAGTTGTTGGGGCAAATTTAGTTCTGAGTTTTTCTACACTCAGCAAATACCCAGCACCACAAATTCCTGCAAGGAAAGCTGCGATGTCACCTTCAAGCTTGCCAGTATCAATTTGCACATCCTCCAATCCAATTTTAACTTCCCTGGCGGGAAGTCCCGCCCTCTCCCGCAGGGGAGCGTCGGGATGAAAGCCAGGGCCAGGATTTGGATACCTTCATAAGCTAAACGTTCATATGCCCTTGACACTTTTAGGAGCATTTTGTTATTATAAATGTCAACACAGGGGGAGGACATCACCTCTGTCTAAACAGCGGTCAGGGTTTCCCAGACTGAAGAATCCCGCGTTTTCCCGTAAGGGCAACGTCGGGAGTATGTCAACTTTGCAGGGATTTATACAAAGATTCTAATTTAGCAGAAACATCTGGTGGTTTAGCCGTAAAACGAATATAAAAATTACCATTCTCTGCTTTTTTCTCTAAAACTTTACCATAAACATCCTCACTTTCTTTTCCTTCCCACACAAAATTCAGCTTAATATTAATCAAAGGTGGCGGGATATTTCCCCCTGAACTTACCCCCTGAATTTCTGCTTCTTTTTCTGATAATTTTACTAAACTTCCATTATTCAAAGAATCGCCAATATTTTTGCCATCTAAAACTACATAATGTAAAGAAATCGCTTCTTTTAGAGGTAAATAAATTTCCTCTTCTTTTCTCAAAACTAAATTATATTTACCACCAAGACCCCCAACATCATAAATAGTAATTGGCTTTTTAACTCCTTTTGGCATTACCTCTTTTTCACCATTAATTTTAATTATCGATCCTACTTCATTTAAAGTAGTTTCAGAAATTAAAACTTGCCCACCAGTAGTATAAGATTCAATGCGATAAGTTAAATTTACCTGACTGCCAACAATACCATATTTTGTCCGTTTACAAGAACCAATATTACCAACAACAACCTCCCCTGTATTAATCCCTATTCCCATTTCTAAAGGTGTTAAACCCCACTCTTTCATCTGTTTATTTACAGGTTCCATTGCCAATTGCATATCGATCGCACAAGCAATAGCTCTTGTCGGATCATCTTCTCTAGTAATAGGGGCACCAAATAAAACTAAAATTCCATCCCCCATAAACTCATCAATAGTTCCCTGATGCTTAGTAATTACATCTGCCATATATCCCAAATAAAAGTTCAGAATTTTCACAACTTCTTCTGGTGACAAACGTTCTGATGTGGCAGTAAAACCTCTGAGATCGGAAGTTAAAATCGTGATTTTACGACGTTCTCCTCCTAACTTTAACCCCTCCGGACTTTCCAATAAAGTAGCTACTACTTCATCAGTTAAATAACGACCAAAAGTTTTGCGAATATCCTGAGCAGTACGAGCAATATAAGCTGTAATCACAACTGCTGATGTTGCCATACCTAAAAATGCGGGAACTACAGGTAACCACCAGTTATACAAAAAAGCAATGTAAGTGCTGACTAATAAAACTCCAGCAGCAACAAACATAGCTACTACTTTCCAAATAGAAAAATAGCTAACACCTTCAGAAGTTCGCCATCTCCAAGTTGTTGACGCTCCTATTCCACACCAAAATAAAATCCAGATCCATTCTAACGGTTCCGCCCAAATTTTAATTAAAGAACGACCTTCAAGAGCAGAACTAATGAGTTGACTGATGAAATTAGCATGAATTTCAACCCCACTCATAGGTCCTAAAGTTCTAGTTAAGGTACTACTGTAGGGAGTAGGAAATGAATCATTAAAACTTTCACCCACCGCTCCAATCAAAATAATGCGATCGCGCCCCCATTCAGGAGGTACTCGATCTTCTAAAATATCCATCATGGAAACAGTCTCAAAGTGGCGACTAGGGCCTCGGTAATTTAAAATAATTTGATAACCACCTGCATCTGCCCTGATATAGCCACCATCATAAGCTTCAAATGGCCCTAATACAGCTTTGCCTAACTGAAATTTGTCACCCTCAATTTCTTCTAGACTAATATCAAAATTCGCTAAATATCGCACAACAATATGAGAAGCAAAACTCCAGACATTTTCCCCATTTTGCAGCGTGACAAATAAATAACCTCGTCGAATTCTGTCATCTGGATCTACTTTTAAATCATTAGCACCTGCCTGACTATTATTCTCTAAAGCTGGTGCTGCTTCTATTACATCCCTTTGTCTTTCCCCCACTACCTTTTTTATTCCAACTATATTAGGGGTAGACTCGAAAACTTCCACTAATTCCTGATTACCAGGTTCTACAGGTAAATCCCGATAAACATCTAAACCAATAACTTTTGGCTCCATTGCCTTCAATTTATTCAGCAATTTTGCGTAAAGAGCATCAGGAAAAATTGGCTGCCCAATTGCTCTAACATCGTCTTCATTAATGCCTACAATAGCAATTCTATCGTCTGGACTTTCCAAAAGTCGCATCCGCATATAGACATCATAAGCGCCCCACTCCGAAAATTGTAGTAAACCAAGAAAGCGTAGTAGGATTACCAACCCTGTAATACTGGGTGCAGTAATCCATACACCATACCATTGATTCAAAAAATGAGTAAATTTATTCCATAACATCAGTTATTAACCACTTTTAGGAAACAAACAGTTCAATAATTAATAATTAATAATTAATAATTAATAATTACCTCTTCTCTAATAGAAGGATTGGGTTAAAAGGAATTTTTTCTTTTTTCTCCATAAATAAATAGAAAGGCTTTATACCTGAATTTTTCGGTAATCCCAATTTTACCATCAAGTCAAAGTTAGACTGCTCCCAATCAATTTAGGACCTTGTTGCAGATATTTCAATGGTAATTCTATTTATTCTTCTTCTACTTGACAGCAGGGTGCAAAAGGTTCAGAAGCAATTTCTTTTAATCCTACTGATGTTAATAATTGTTCCCATGCTGTAGGGTTAGAATTACGTAACTCAGCTAAAGTCGCTATTGTCTCATTCCAAATTCTGGCTTTTGCGTATATTTCTGCTTGTTCAAGGGGAGTGGCATTTTTTAAGCTATTTTCTAACTCTGAACTTATTTCTACTTTTTTTATAGTTCCCTCAACAAATTTGTTAACACTGTAATCCAAGGGATCGCAGATTACTTGAAATATCCAAGTATATTCTTTGTTTGTTTTCAAACTGACATCTTTTGGCAGAGTCAGTTTCACAATACCAGAAGTGTCCGAAATGTCTAAGTTTGTAGAATAGACATTTTTACCTGATTTGTCAGTTATTTCAAATTCTGCTGACTTTGCTTCAGATTCAGGAACATACACAAAAAATTTCGGATTACTAGCAATAGTTGTTCCAGCATTATCTCCTGGCATTAGAGCTGTCAAGTTGCTTGGAACAGTAGTGCATCCATTACCACGATGACCTCCACCACGGGTTGAGCCTGAACTTTCTCTTTTTGGCCCGCCAGGAAATTCTACACTAATCAGCAATTCTGGTGTTGACTGCGCTTTTGCTAATTGCCAACCAGAAAAAGTCACAATTATTGGAGATATTACTAAAGCTAAAAGTCCCCAAGACTTAATATTTGGCCTCCCCATAATCAATTACATCTCCTTTTGATTAGATGATTTAACTATCTCTGCCATCCTAACATATCTCTCAATCAGCCTATTTGCTTACTCTAACTGGGGGCTTTTAATTATATATTTTTGTTGAGATTTTCTGTTAGTTATGTATTTTAAATTACGGTTGTGGCACGTTATTTCAGTTATCAGTTATCAGTTATCAGTATCCCCTGAAAAGAAGACGCTTGGGACTGAAAAATTTAGGTCAATATTATCACAAAGGAAAATTTTCCTTACTTACATAAACTATAATTTTTGTCAGCTTTTGCAAGGTTTACTTGTTTTTCTTCTTTAATTTTCCCTCTTTCCAATTCCCTAAAATCTAGAACTTTCTACCTTACTTACGCCTGATAATTGCTATATAAAGAGCTATAAGTATTTTCAGACTCAAGAGTCATACCTCTAGATATTGTATTTTTATTTCATACGGAAGTTGTATGCAATGTCCCTACCTACTCCCTCAGAAACTGTTTTCATTAATGGATAATGGATAATTACCTCTCCCTAAAAGGGAGAGGATTGGCTAAAAGGAAAAAATTTATTTCTCTTGGTTGATTGGATATGGTGCCGGTAACTCATCCATCCCATCCTACGGATTGCTCCGCAAACAACCGCTTTTTCCCCTTTATTGGGGAGGCTTTAAATCTGAATGATCTAATTATTTAATTGTTTAATTGTTTAATTATTAAGTAAGTCGGTAATATTCAGGATAGTGGCAGGGAAGAAATAGATATATTCTGTAGCGAATATTTTCTAATATGAGAGAAATGTTGATTTTTTTATGGTTAATTACAGACAAGATTCAGTAGAAATTTCCCGTCTTAATAGGTAGGAATCCTCCATTGTTATTCTCTAGTATTTATCGCACAATAGAGTATAGTATTTTTCCGTAGACGTGAAGTAGACTTAATATTTTCTGTTTGCTGTTCCCAGTTCCCGAAAACTAATAATTTTCTACCTTACCGAAAATTTAAATGAAGTTAGAAGCAAAATTTTTGAATTCAAAGTTCAAAAAATGGTCAATAGCTTCGCCTTTCAAGGGGATACAAAAGGAAATAAAGAGTGTGGAAAAAGTGGGTAGATGGGGACTCACCCCTAACCACTCCCAGGAGGGGAATGGGAAAGCTAGAAAGATTTGCCAATGGCTTTTTATGGAACATTTTTTTATACCGAATTAAGCGGATTTTATATAATCTATAACTAATAACTAAAATGACAAACCAAGAAAACCAAATTATTCAAACTTATGCTCAAGATGATGTTCAGCAAATTCTCCAACTTGCTTTAGCAAATCGTTCTGAAGGAGGCGAACTTACAAAAGCACAAGTATTAGAAATTGCCGAGGAAATGGGTATTTCTCCTGAAGAATTAGCAGCAGCAGAACAGGAATGGCTTGCCCAAAAAGGTGAATCTCAAGAAAAACAAGTTTTTAATCAAGTTCGCCGAGAAAAATTAAAGCAAAGTGCGATTAAATATGGAATTGTTAATTCATTTTTAGTCCTGCTTAATTTAGTAACTGCTCATACTCTTTCTTGGTCTTTACCAATTTTATTATTGTGGGGATTATGGTTAGCTTTGGATGCTTGGAAAACTTTTCAAGTGGAAGGGGAAGATTATGAAAATGCTTTTCAAAGATGGCGTTTAAAGAAAAAGGTAGGGCAATCTATTGGTTCTTTGGCGGATAAAGTTTTCAAGAATTTACAGTAGTATTGTTTGGAATTAGCAGAATTGCTTATTATTAGGAAATAAGAAGGTTTTTTTTGTTAATTAAAAGCATTTTATATGGTTTGTTTTACCTTCCTAATCAAATAAGTAACCATTTAACCGATTAATAAAGTAGTCATCCTAATATTGACGTTAATTTTTCTACAAAAAGCTCTATTGAAACTCATATAGCACTACACATTTAGGTTAGGAAATTTCTAAATCCTGTTTGCGCAGCATGACCTAGGGAAAACCTTATTGACAATCTGCTGTTCCCTGTTTCCTGTTCCCTATTCCCTAGCGCGTAGTGCTATATTATTATGAGATTTATCAACCCCAAAATTGATTATACCTTTAAGAGAATATTCGCCTCTGACTAAAGTCAGGATATACTAATCAGTTTTTTAAATGCAATTATTTATAATGGTGAAAGTATCATCAAATCTCTGACAATTATCAACCCATATACTCCGGGTAAGATTATCACTTTAAAAGAAACTTATTGAGATGTTAAAGCAATTTTAGAAGACCGTTCGGTTGTGATTATTGAAATGCAAATCGCCACTACAACTGCTTTTGATAAACGAGTAGCTTATAATCTATCAAAAACTTATGCTAATCAATTAGATAAAGGGGAAATTTATCATTTACTAAATCCAGTTATTGCTGTGAAAATAACGGATTTTGTTATGTTCAAAGAGATTGATAAAGTTGTTACTAAGTTTCTCTTTAAAGAGGAAGATGAATCATTTGCATATAAATCAAATTTATTAAGATTAATATTTCTAGAATTCCCAAAATTTCAGAAAAGTTTAGCAGAATTACAAACATTAATAGATAAGTGGATTTATTTTTTTAAAGAAACTTCCCGCTTAGAAACAATTCCATAAATATTGGGAGAAATACCAGAAATAGAACGTGCTTTAAATATTGCTAATCAAGCCAATTTTTCTTTGGAAGAATTAGACCAAGTAGATCGACGGGGAATGGCTTTGCAAGATGAAAGAGGCAGAATAACTGCGGCTAAATCAGAGGTATTAAGGCGTCAGTTAAATAAACGATTTGGTAAAATTTCTCAAGAAATTACTCGTCAGTTTGATTATTTATCTGCTAATGATTTAGATGATTTAGCTGAAGCTATTTTAGATTTTAATAATCTCGATGATTTATTAAGTTGGTTGGAGGATAGAATATCTTTTTATGATTAATTAAACGGAATTTATACAGCATTTTTCTAGTTGATGAAGTACATATTAAGCAATAGGAAATATAGGTTGGAGGATAGGGAAGAAGCAAAAAAATATTTACCACATTAATCTAGAATATGCTGTATTACCAATTCCCCAAAATAAAGTTGACTTCTTCAAAACTTCAGTTATTAAGTAATAATATCAAATTCGCTAGGGATGGAAATGTTATAAGAAACCGGGTTTGTAGGAAGTATATTTTATACCGTGGAGCATTTAAAACTTTCCCCGGTTTCTGGCGGTATTAGATACTACTGGATTTAATAAAGTAATAGTTTAGAAATGTTTTTAACGATTCTTTTGAAAAGAGCAACAATATCTTATACCAATTCCCACGCATTACAGCGCTTTTCAGATTGATGAACCACACCGGCACAACCAAAACCTTGTAGGGACGTTCCATGGAACGTCCCTACTGTGGTCTACCGTGGAGGAAAACTGCTGTAATGCTATACTTGGGAAAAACTTCAGTTATTAAGTAATTAATACAGGTATAATAACCTTTTTGCTAATAATAGTCCAGTTAATGTTAATTATTCTTATGTTGTACGGACGTTGCATGCAACCTCCCTATCACCACTCCCCCACTCCCCTACTCCCCTACTCCTCCGCTCAATAAGTTGAATCTTACTCTCAAGAAAGGAAGCGATCGCTCACCTAACTAATATAGATAGCGATCGCTCCAAATTTATCACTAATTTTTTGATAAAATGCTGAATATTAAACTGATGATTTAGGCATCCAAAATAGAAACAACAATTTCACCAGAATTATCTTGTTTATTAGTATCGAGAAATAAAGCACTGACTGTAGCTTTCTCTTCAACTTCTAATGTTATGGTATCGTCATATCCATTCAAAGAAGACCATGTAGCTCCAGTTAGCTCACCTGTTTTGAGGTTCTTAAATTTTCCACCATATATCCAGAGTAACACAAATGGTTCTTTAGCCGCACCATTACCATAGCTAAATGTTCCACTCTTAATTCGCAAAACATACATACCAGGTTCTAAAGTGGCAGATGAGGCCTCATTTTGTAGATTATCCATCCATGCTTTATCTACTAATAAGCAGTTCTTCTTACTATCAACAGTGAGGTTTTTCATTATGAATTTATCCAAATTAAGTACAAGTTTTTAGCCTGTTTTCAGACAAGCTTAATAAAGCAGAATATTACCGAAATAATTAATAATTAAACAATTAGATCATTCAGGTTTAAAGCCTCCCCAATAAAGGGAAAAAAAAATAAACTTTTTCCTTTTAGCCAATCCTCTCCGTTTTAGGGAGAGGTAATTATCCATTATCCATTATCCATTATCCATTAATGAACTGCTATTACTTAAGCAGATACCAATATACTATAGTGGTATGCACAAGTCAAAGTTAAAAGTTAAAACCCGCGTCTGACTGAGTTCTCAGTACGAAAATACTTTCCTAGCTCATGTTACTTATTGATAAGGCAATAGGGAATACTTTACAGAAAATGTCCTTTTAAATAAAAAGATAAGTTATAAACTAATAAATGGTATCAAAGCTATTTATTCTAACTTCTGCTCTAAATTATTGTATCGGCATAAATAAACTGATATCCTTCTTTTTTAATTTTACTGTTATCAACCTGTGCATTTAAGGTACTAAATGCGGGTTTATTCGTATCCCAAGAAACTCGATCTAATTGTTGGCGTTCACAGATTAAATCACACAACTCTTTGCTGCTTAATTTCAGATCATTAACTAAATTATAAATACCATGACACCCTTTTTCATGCACAAATTCAATTCCCTGAACAATATCCTCTAAATGTATCCAACTAACACGACTTTCTCCATTTCCTGGTAATGTTTTTCCGGCTATTCTTCCTATTCTTTTATCTAACTCTCTTCCTGGTCCATAAATACCTCCTAAACGCAACAAACAAACCTTAATATCTTCTTTATTTAACCCTAAAATAATGTTTTCTGCTTCTACTAAAACTTTGCTATAATCACTATTAGTATCTAAAGATGAAGTTTCATCAACCCATTCTCCTTTCTTATCTCCATAAACCGAACCACTACTAAGATAAATTACTTGTTTAACTGTTGAATTATTGTTTAATACAGTGACTAAATTTTTTGCTGTTGGGATGTAAGTTTGAGCATAAACTTCTGCATCAACTTGGCGATCGCTAATAGGGGCAATACTAACTAAAATTGTCTCTTGAGTTTCTATAACTTTTTCTACCCCTTTCAAGTTATCTCCAATCATAACAACAGGATTATGAGCGATATTTTTTAGTTCGGAAATTTTATTTTCTCTTGTTGTAGTTCCTGTTACAATATAACCCTGTTGATACCAATAACTTGCCACGGTTTTCCCCACATAACCACAACCAATGACGGCTACTTTTTTACCCCTCTTCTCTTTATTTTGTTTGACAATAGGCTCAGAAGATAGAGAAGATATGTTATTATTAGGTTTGAGATTTTGCTTATCTATGTTTTGGTTTTGCATTGTGATAATTTATTTTAGATTTTACGTTCATTTCCTACTCTTTAATTACACTATTTTATCTAATTACAAAAATTACTTATTATTGAGGACTTACGCAAAGAAACCGGGTTTTTAGGAGAAATCGTTTTTTTTTACAATAAACACAATAAACATTGACGAAAAAAACCGGTTTCTGGGTTCGCATGGCCTTAGTTCTGTTATTTATACAGTCAAATAATTACTTTTTTGATCAATAGGAAAGCGATCGTTAATCTTTATAAAAATTAGAAATTAATACGGCATAGACTCATCTAGTTTCTTCTTTCCTCCTTCTTATTTTCACTAAAATCTATCAATTTCTCGCGCTTTTTCTGACAATATTGCTTCTTTTTGCCCCATAATTCTTGCCCTACCATTTAGTAAACCAATAGGAGTATTAAATAACTCTACTAACTCAGCTTTACCTGATATTATTTTCACCATTGCTAAGGGTAACTCTTTTAATAACCATCTACTCAAACGATACACATATTCTTTGGTTTTAAACTCTCTCATTAAATCAACGCCGTGGAGTTCATGCAAATATTTATTCGACTTTCCATACCTACGCCATTGACTTTGTAAATCTTTCCAATTTGAACGATGTCGATGTTTAACTATCGCCTTTTCAGCAAATTCAAACTGATAAGATGTTTCTCGTAAAATTCGCCAACAAATATCAGCATCTCCACCTGTTGTTAAGTAAGAACGAAATAATCCTACTTCTACAAATGCTTGTTTTCTAATTGCTAGATTAGCAGTTTGACCATAAGGACAAAATGGATGAGCTAGAGTATGTTTTTGAGAAAGAGTCTCTTGTTTATCGGCGTATTTTTCTAATAAACTTTTACCCGCTAAAGCAAGTATTTCTCCCACTACAATACCAACATTAGGATTAGAAAATGGCTGAATTAAATTTTCTAACCATTGGGGTTGAGGACGACAGTCACCATCAGTAAAAGCAAGTATTTCACTATTAGCTGCTCGAATACCAGCATTACGAGCAGCATAAGAACTTTGAATCTGATTTTCTGTTAGTAAGCGAATCGTAATTTCCTTTGACTCCGCTGCTGCTTGAATAATTGAACTACTACGATCGCTACTATTATTATCTACCAGTAAATATTCTACTTGGTTGGAGGGATAAGTTTGCGATCGCAGACATTCTATCAAGTCTGGCAAGTCTTTTTCACCATTATAAATTGGTATAATTACAGAAACTTTTGTCATTTTGTCCAATTAAGGAAGTTGTTCAACAATTAATAATTAATAATGAATAATTAATTATTACCTCTCCTTGAAACTGATAGGTATTGACTAATCATGAAAATTTTTATTTATTATCCCCTATCCAAGGGGAGGCTTTAAACCAAAATTTTTCGGTAAAAATTTCAATTACTATTAGACATCTTCAAAAATCAAAAGTTAAGATCAATTATTACTATTACCCATAAATTATCAGTTACTTTTCTCTATTACCGAAAAATAAGGGTTTCAAGTTAAAGGATAAAAAAGAAAAAAATTTCCCTTTTAACCAATTTTCTTCTTGAAAATAGGAGGTAATTATTAATTATTAATTGTTAATTATTAATTATCGAACTACTCCCTATTTAATGTAATAAACAGAAGCTCGCTAGAATTGAACTAACCAAGTAAAAAGTTCCTACCACTTGAGTTTCTAACCAACCCGATAATTCCAAATGATGATGAAAAGGAGCCATTTTAAATAACCGTTTGCCTACTCCATCTGGTCCTTTTGTTGCTTTGTAATAACTCACTTGAGCAATTACAGAAAGAGTTTCTATTAAGAAAATTCCACTAATAATTAAAAGTACCCAGAGAGTATTAGTCAGTAAAGCAACTGCTCCTAAACCACCACCCAAAGCTAAAGAACCCGTATCACCCATAAACACTTTAGCCGGATTGCGATTATGAACAACAAAACCAAGACAACTACCACTCATGCAAGCACAGAAAATCATTAGCTCTGAAGAAGTAGGGGCCAAATAACCGCCTAATCCAAAAAAAGCGATCGCTCCCAAACCTCCCATTAACCCATCAACACCATCAGTAAGATTTGTAGCGTTACTTTCAGCAACCAAAACAAAACCTGCCAGAGGCCAAAATAACAATCCCAAAGATAATTGTAGACCAAAAGGTAAAGCAACATTAGTAATCGTACTAGGCTGACTCCATGCCAACCATCCACAGAATAGAATAGCAAAACCAATCTGCAAAGCCAATTTCATTTTCGGAGATATTCCTTTATTAGACTTGCGTTGCAAAATTTGCCAATCATCTACCCAACCAATAAAGCCATAAGCTAGAGTAAGTAAAGACACAATTATTACATCTGGGTGAAATCTGGACAAAACCAGGGCGATCGCTACCCCCACTGGCACAAAAAATATTCCTCCCATAGTTGGAGTCCCAGCTTTTTGTAGGTGGGCTTGGGGGCCATCCTCTCGGATTATTTGTCCAGCTTTCAGCTTTCTTAGTATTGGTAGAGCATAATTTCCTAAACTTACAGTTAGTAGGCCACAAATAATTAGGGGTATAGTAAGAGATTCAATACTAAAAATCCTATTAGCCATACCATCTAGAATCAAGGCAAAGGAACTTAATCCTAAACCCAGACTCCATAATAAATTTTCTCCCGATAAGGTAAAAGACTTACTATAACTCAACTTATTTTGCATAAAAAAACTCCTCAACACACACTTTTTTAGATTGAAAATTTGATGAATAACTGTCAACTTTAGCTAATATATGAATAGCTTTTTAGTAATTACAAATCTTTATTAACCTGGTTCTTCTACATTTTCCTCCAAGGTGTCATCATCAGGATAATTATTATCTTCAGATATCAAATCTGATAATTCTTCTCCCTCTTCTGTATATTTTTCTGATTCAGCAGGGTCTCTAGGTAACATTTTGCCTGATGCTTCCAACCAATCAACAAGAGATGAGTCTCGTTGGGTGGAAATTACATCTGCCGGTTCATGGCGAGGTATGAGACGCAGAGAGGGATTATACAGTATTACTGGTTCTGACTGGGGTTGATTATTTCTACGACCAATAGTTACTACTGCATTCTGTACTGTTTTTCCTCCCATTTCTTCTACATTGCTTGTTGATACTATTGGTTGTGGAGCTACAGTTTCCTGAACTGTTTGTGGCACTACAGGTTGTGGAGCTACGGTTTCCTGAACTGTTTGTGGCACTACAGGTTGTGGAGCTACGGTTTCCTGAACTGTTTGTGGCACTACAGGTGTTGGAGCTACAGTTTCCTGAACTGTTTGTGGCACTACAGGTGTTGGAGCTACAGTTTCCTGAACTGTTTGTGGCACTACAGGTGTTGGAGCTACAGTTTCCTGAACTGTTTGTGGCACTACAGGTTGTGGAGCTACAGTTTCCTGAACTGTTTGTGGCACTACAGGTGTTGGAGCTACGGTTTCCTGAACTGTTTGTGGCACTACAGGTTGTGGAGCTACGGTTTCCTGAACTGTTTGTGGCACTACAGGTGTTGGAGTTACGGTTTCCTGAACTGTTTGTGGCACTACAGGTTGTGGAGCTACGGTTTCCTGAACTGTTTGTGGCACTACAGGTGTTGGAGTTACGGTTTCCTGAACTGTTTGTGGCACTACAGGTTGTGGAATTACTGTTTGTGTCACTACTGTTTCTTGTACTGGAATAGTTGGCGGTGCTACTGTTTCTTGTACTGGAATAGTTGGCGGTGCTACTGTTTCTTGTACTGGAATAGTTGGCGGTGCTACTGTTTCTTGTACTGGAATAGTTGGCGGTGCTACTGTTTCTTGTACTGGAATAGTTGGCGGTGCTACTGTTTCTTGTACCGGAATAGTTGGCGGTGCTACTGTTTCTTGTACTGGAATAGTTGGCGGTGCTACTGTTTCCTGTACCGGAATAGTTGGCGGTGCTACTGTTTCTTGTACCGGAATAGTTGGCGGTGCTACAGGTTGTGCTACTGTTTCTTGTACTGGAGTAGTTTGTGTCACTACAGGTTGTGCCACTTCTTCCTGTACTTGGTTAGTTAGTGAATCCGCAGGTTGTGGTATACTATTTGTTTGTTGTTTTTCTTCCATATATCCTCAAGTCAAGGAATTTTAGTCAGTTTATCCTAATATTTTAAATTTACTCTTAGAAAAAATGGGCTTAAAACGAGTAATTGTCTCTATTTCCTAAATAAATAGGAATAAGATGTTTTTGAGGTCAATTAATTAACCTCAAAACATAAGGTTAAGCAAAAATTTGGACATTATGGCTCCCGTTTTGCACAAAATGCGTAAAGTTGGCCTCGTCCACTTATTTTGGCTTTTAAGAGAGCTGCTCGACACACTGGTTTTTCAAATCTCTTTACCTGTTTAATGCCGAACAACAGAAGCTCTCGACTGGCCGCGCACCCCAAGGTTTTATGACCTTTCAGGACGTTTACTTTAAAAAAGTGTGCTGGAGTAACCATATTCGCGACTTGAGCGCTTTGATTAGATTTGTGGTTAGTCTTTTTATTGATCCGATTTACTGGATTCTAGGGTATTTTGTCAGAAACTTTCCAGGAAATAATATACACAAATATTTTTCCTGTATTTTTTTAATATTCCTAACAGTAAGTCTCGCGCTTCATCTATTGATTTAGTGCTGGGATAAAATCCTGGTATAATATACCGATAGATATAGTAGCACTACGTGGAACTCAAAAGTCGTGCGTCGCTAATACCCTCCATCAGCAATAGATGCAAGGGAACGCTTAATAAGTCATGCTATGCAAATGGCAAGACAGTTAAAAATTAGCGAAAGTCAAAAGTCATGCATCGCCAATACCCTCAGTCACCAATAAGTTCAAGGGAACGCTTAATAGGTTATGCTCTAGAAATGGCAAAATCGTCAAAAATCAAAAGTATTGATTGGTAACGCTTTTAGGACTTTGTAACTGGTCAGTTATTTCTGCCATTCTGGAATAGGAAAAGGACATCACTTCTATATAAACTGGTATCCCTTCGCCCCTCGAATAAATATTCTATTGTTGCTCAAGTGCAACTTTAGAAGTAGTCAGTATATTAAATGGATTTATTGTCGCTACACTTCAAATATTTTACGTTTTAGGCGTAGAAAACCTTGAGAATAATTGAGTTGAAAATCCTACTTTTATCTGTGGTCTCTACAATTGATTTTGGTTAATCAAAATCTTAATTATTAGACATCAGGCAAAAGTCAAAATTAAATCAATACTAGCTATTAAATTAACAATTTAATCCTCTATTACCTGAATTCTGCAAGAAGTCTATTTACTACCTAAGACATTACTTACCAACTTCTTCAATTGTATCAACCTTCTATCCGCAAGGATTCTCCAGACATTTAGATAAGAGGGTTATTGACAATCATAATCTTGGACCACAAACTTATCTAAGAATATAAAAATTTTAGTTTCATTCAGATTAAAATTCATCTAGATAGCGAACTGATATAAATTTTTTGCTACTGTTAAGGATATCCTTAAAACTGCCTCACACCCGGATAATAATAGAATATTTTTGAAATTTTCTTCACTTATAATAATGGATAAATGTTACCATCATTAAATTCAAGGCATATTGACAATAAACAGGAATTATGATATACAAATCCGAATTAATTGAAATACTTACAGGGAAAAATCGTGGTTTACTAGCAAGTAAAAATGACGGGAAAGAAATTTTGGCAGCGATCGCTCAGTTAGAAGATTACAATCCTAACCTCCGTCCCTTTGAAACAAAAGAACTATTAAATGGTAATTGGAGGTTACTTTATACTACCAGTCAAGAATTACTACGCATTGACAAATTTCCTTTCCTTAAACTCGGTGAAATTTATCAATGTATCCGAGTTCAAGATGCAGCAATCTATAATATTGCTGAAGTATATGGTTTACCATTTTTAGAAGGAATTGTAAGTGTTGTTGCTCAGTTTGAAGCTGTTTCAGAAAAACGAGTCAATGTTAAATTTAATCGTTCAATTTTAGGTTTACAAAGTTTAATTGGTTATCAATCACCTAGCACATTAATTTCCGAAATAGAATCAGGAAAAAAATTTACTGCTATTGATTTTAATATAGAAAATCGCGAACAAAAGGGATGGTTAGATATTACTTATTTAGATGAAAATTTGCGCATTGGGAGAGGCAACCAAGGAAATGTATTTGTACTAATTAAAGTTTAAGTAGTCGTGAAAATAAATTTTCTAGTTAAGAGAGGGAACAGGGAACAGGGAACAGGGAACAGGGAAACTAGAATGTATAATTAATTTTGCATAGGAACTTAAGATAATACCCTCACTAAATTTTTGTGAATAATGAGTAATACTAATTATTCAGAGTTTGGTTATCAAACCCCTACAAGTTCAAAGTTTTTGTTTGTAGTTTTGCTCTAGCAACTTCTATAGTTATTGCTAGAGCAAAACTAGGAGAGCTTTCATTATAACTATTAACCAAACATGATATTATCGATGGTTTTAGGGAGTAGGAAGTAGGGAAGATTGGTCACAAAATAGAGAACAAACAAAAAAATATTTACCCCGTCAGTCGTACCAAATTAATCAGCAAATCTGCTGTAATTATTAATTATTAACTATTAGACTTCTCCAAAAATGAAAAATCAAATCAATTCTTATCCATAAATTATTAATTACTCTCCCCTGTTCCCAGTTAAGTCTTCCCTGTTCCCTCTTTTCTGCAGATGTCTATTAATTATTTAAGCTTAACTAGAAATCTTCTATTAGAGAAGTTAAGCGCTGCAGTAAGGGATCTGATTCTGTGATTGGTTGTTCAACAGATAAATCTGACTCTATTTCCTTTGGTTTAGTAGTCGTTAATTCTGGTTCCTGATTAGACTTAACAATAGGTACTTCTATTTGATTAATAGCAGCTTCAATTTTGGGCAATTCTATCTTAAACGCCTCCAAAGCTTCAATAAATTTAGCATCAAAATTAGATTGCATTTGAGTCAATTGTTCATTCATTTGACTCAAGTGTTTTTTCAGTTCATTTAATTGACTGATCTGTAATGGTTCATTATGTTCGCCATCAGGAATTTTTTTTGCCAACTCAGAAAAATGTTGGTTCAACTTCTCATAAATTTTCTGTTCTAAACGTTGCAAATTTGGCGCAGATTGAGTTGATTCTGTAGACGAAGATATATACAAAAACTGCCATAGAGCTTGCTTACAGAGATTACTAAAAGTTTGGTATTTTTGAGCATTTAACTCTTTTTCAATAGCTGCCAATAACTGCTTATCTGCTGCCTCTTCGGTAAAAAAGACTTCTTTTTTCTGATTTTTTTCCCACAGCATTAGGTCATATTTTAATTAACTTATACAAAGCACAATATTAAGTATTTTAGTAAATATTGTTTGAAAAACTTACTAGCTCCTACAGACAATAATTCAGTTTGTAATCCAATATTCAACTTTAACTTTACTGTTTTTTAGAGGGCAAATAAAATTTATTTTCTACTTTGCCCCCATTATTTTTGACTTCCAGATACAGAAAAACTACACAGGAATTTAAAATACTTACCGTTAACCTTTTAGATACAACGGAAGATTTCTATACATCTATCCTGTTTAATAGCTAGGTTTTTATAGGAGTTGATTATCTTTAAATGTCTGTCATTATAGGTGAAAAGTCCTCCTAGAAAGCATTGCTCATTCATTGTCGTCAGAGAATATTTTCAACCCTATATTTTTTGAGTCCTCCACTTCCCACACTTCCCACACTTCCCACCCTCCCCACACTCGCCACCCCGCCCCAAGAAGGGGGAAGCTTTAGACCCAATTTTTTAGTAACAACTTACTTAGATATCGCTAGTTGAGCTTCTCCATAGATATATTGCCCCAGAGCATTTGCTTCTCTAGGTGGTTGAGCAAAATGAGGCTTGAGGCCCGCTTCTTGAAGTAGCTTTTCCAAATCTTCCCGGAAAAAATCTGTTCCACCACCAGTGAGAATAACATCGGTTACCCTTTCTGGCATCCACTTAATTAACTTGTCACAAAGTTTAGCCGCAAAAACTTTACGCAACTCAGGTATAACACCATCAAGATTAATAGGTTTTGTAGCTCCTTTGGGACGATAGGAACGCTGGCCTTCAGGTTTGTGGACGGCTTCCAGCAAATACAAAGACTGAGAATCTGCCCCTTCAATCTTACTAGCTACATCTTCATAAAATTGGCTCATGGCAAAAGGTTCACTCTTAGAAGCTGCTCTGGCAAACCGGAAGCGATCTACCATCAAGAAATCAGTTGTTTGATGGCCAATATCAACAATAGCCAGGGACAGTTTGGGTAATTGTGGTTGAAATTCTTTGCCGTGATTAGCCTCAGTCCATAGCAAACTACCATATCCTTCTGGCATAACCCAAACCTTGTTAATTCTAATTTCTGCACTTTCACCGCCTCGATAAGAAACTTGATGAGGACATTGCAGTTGGCTAATAATCTGTTCCTTTTCCTTTTCAAATTGTTCTTGGGAATAGAAAGGTAAACCTACGACAACCGAAAATTCTCCTTTGAGCTGAAAATAGCCAGCACAGGCCAAGATTTTAATTAAAGCATCTTCGACTTTGGATTTGGCAAAAGATCGTTCATCACCAAATAGATTAGCTCCAAAGTCTGCAGCTAGTTGACCTACAGCATATCCAGAACCTTGATATTCCAACCACATATCTAATAATGGATCTGTAGGTTTAGACTCAAAATTCCCCGATCTGACTTGTTCTACACTTAATTGTTTGACATTAGCTGGAATAAAAACTACACCATTTTCCGTGCGACTAACACAAGCTTTGGTAGCTGTTCGTCCTACGTCTGCACTAAGAATTGCTTTTTTACTGACATTAGCTGGTTTCTGGGTCAGCATTGCTGCTGCTGCTGGCTGTTTAATTACCATTAGGTTGTATTACCTCACTAAACTCTTCAATCAAAATATTACCGTTATTAAAAGTCCTAAATTCTAGATAAGGAATTAAGATCAACGGCACTAAAGGACTAAAATTTCTGAAAATTAATATCGAAGGTAGGGTTGACTACTTACATTTGGACCTTTCTTGGCTCGCTGACCACAGAAATATCCTTTGGGAACTGCTAAAAATAGTCCTATACAGTTAGCTTAGGTCTAAACCTATCTTCTTTATTACACTCATAATATTTGCTGTTATTGAACTACGCATTTAGGGCACGGACATTGGTAAATCCCGTTTGCCTTTCGGTAGTATTTTGTAGGGAAGCATTTCCCCATGGAAAATTTAGTCAGAGATTACTTTTTTAAACTCCTTTCTCCTATATCCTGATTCCTTCTTGAAGCTGTTTCGGTTGTGCATCAGTAAAGTGTGGGAAACGCCCTAGTAGGGCTGGCTAATATAATCTAAAAGCACTGATATATAAAAGCTTGATGATTTTTGGAGCGAAAAAAGTGTAAATTTTTTAGTCTTTAAGACCAAAAAGTTAGGACGGATGGCAGACACTTCCCAAAAAGATACAGGTACAATTATTGCTCCTACTTTCGAGAGCCTCCCCACACTTCCCACACTTCCCACACTTCCCACCCTTCCCACACTTCCTTGACGCACTACCGCTGTTTTTTACCTCTACCAATATTAAATTAATTTTACAAAGGTACTTACTAACTTCTTTCTAGGAGAATACCAAGGAATTCCTGATGAAATTCACCTACTGAGACTTAAACACCTTAGAGAGCCAGAAAAAAGGTTCAAATACAGACTGGCAAAGGCTTTTACGTCAAAAAAGTATAAATCCGGAGGTCAGCACGGGTTCTAGCCATTTTTAAGGGGCATCGACCTAATTCCCTTGCATGGATTAGCTTTGACGCATTTTTTCGACTAGAAAATGTTTAAGTACCACTACTAATGATGGTTTCCATCAATACTCTTGGCTATTAGAGTCCAAAAAGTTGCCCTAATGTCTATTGTTAAGTTAAATTAAGTTAAGATTATGAGTGTAGAAAATTAGACTCCTTATTTAATTAATACAATTTTACTAAAAAAGGCCATTTTTTGATGAAAATTTCTTGGAGAACAATTGTACTTTGGACAATGCCAGCTTTGGTCATTGGTTTTTTTCTTTGGCAAGGGGCATTTGCCCAGAGACCAGCAAATATGGGCAGCAATACTGCTAGAAGCTATATGAGCTATGGTCGATTTTTAGACTATTTACAAGCAGACCGAGTTACCAGTGTAGACCTATACGATAATGGTCGAACAGCTATTGTCGAAGCAGTCGATCCAGAACTGGATAATCGGGTCGAAAGATTACGGGTAGATTTACCTGTTAATTCCCCGGACCTAATTTCCCGTCTGCGAGAAGCAAATATTAATTTTGACAGCCATCCTCCACGTAATGAAGGAGCAATATGGGGTTTATTAGGAAATTTGATTTTCCCGATCTTATTAATTATGGGTCTTTTCTTCCTATTCCGTCGCTCTAGTAATGTTCCCGGAGGTCCTGGACAAGCAATGAATTTTGGGAAGTCGAAAGCCCGCTTTTCGATGGAGGCCAAAACAGGTGTTCTGTTTGATGATGTGGCCGGGGTAGATGAGGCCAAAGAAGAATTACAAGAGGTTGTGACTTTCTTGAAAAAACCAGAAAGATTTACTGCTATAGGAGCGCGTATTCCTAAAGGTGTGTTATTGGTTGGTCCTCCTGGAACTGGTAAAACTTTGTTGGCCAAGGCGATCGCTGGTGAAGCTGGTGTGCCATTCTTCAGTATTTCTGGTTCGGAATTTGTGGAAATGTTCGTTGGTGTGGGTGCTTCCCGCGTGCGCGATCTATTTAAAAAAGCTAAGGAAAATGCTCCTTGTATTATCTTTATCGATGAAATTGATGCGGTGGGTAGACAACGCGGTGCTGGTATCGGTGGTGGTAATGATGAAAGGGAACAAACTCTTAACCAGTTACTAACTGAAATGGATGGTTTTGAGGGCAACAGTGGAATTATTATTATTGCTGCAACTAACCGCCCTGATGTTTTAGACTCTGCATTGTTGCGTCCAGGTCGTTTTGACCGTCAAGTTACTGTTGATGCTCCTGATATTAAGGGTCGTTTGTCAATTCTAAATGTTCATTCTCGTGATAAGAAACTGAGTGATGAAATATCTCTAGATGCGATCGCTCGTCGGACTCCTGGTTTTACAGGTGCAGATTTAGCTAATCTATTGAATGAAGCTGCGATTCTGACTGCTCGTCGTCGCAAAGAAGCAATTACGATGCTGGAAATTGATGATGCTGTAGACCGAGTGGTTGCTGGTATGGAAGGTACTCCGCTCATGGATGGTAAGAGCAAGCGACTTATTGCTTATCACGAAATTGGTCATGCTATTGTTGGTACTTTATTGAAAGAGCATGATCCTGTGCAAAAGGTGACTTTGGTGCCTCGTGGTCAAGCTCGTGGTCTCACCTGGTTTATGCCTAATGAAGAGCAAGGTTTAATCTCCAGATCGCAAATTCTAGCTCGTATTAGTGGTGCCTTGGGTGGTCGTGCTGCTGAGAAAGTAATTTTTGGTGATGCTGAGGTGACAACTGGTGCTGGTAATGACCTGCAACAGGTTACAGGAATGGCACGTCAAATGGTGACTCGTTATGGTATGTCGAATTTGGGTCCGATGTCTTTGGAAACTGGACAAAGTGAGGTATTTTTGGGTCGCGACATGATGACTCGTTCTGAATATTCTAATGAAATTGCTTCTCGTATTGATTCTCAAGTCCGCACTATTGTAGAACATTGTTATGAAAATGCTTGTCAGATAATGCGGGATAACCGGGTTGTTATAGATCGTTTGGTCGATCTGTTAATTGAAAAAGAGACTATTGATGGTGATGAGTTCCGGCAAATTGTAGCTGAGTACGCTGATGTTCCAGAAAAGGAACGTTATGTTCCTATTTTGTAATTAAATAAGCAGTCAGCAAGATTATTTTTTTAATCTTTATAACGGGATTTTAACCCAGTAGGGGCGAATGGCCATTCGCCCCTACAAGCTGATAGCTAGTTGAGTTTCTGCATTTCAATTTAACAGGACTTACGCACTCAAGCAGGTTTCTGTTTGGTAGACTAAAGTAGGGACGTTCCATGGAACGTCCCTACAAATTTTTGGTTGTGATGATGATGTGATTCATCAATCTGAAAAGTGTTGTCAGGGGATGAAAAAAATAAACTTCAGCATTTCTAGTCTCTGGTTTTACAGCATATTCCAAGTATATGAAGTACAGATATTAACAATTCGTTTATAGGCATCTTGCCCGCAATGGGTGGTCACTCAATGCCGAGAGATTGGAACGGCGCTTTGGGGATATTCCTCAAAGCATTGCGAGATACCGCCAATGTCGATGGTTCTGCCGTCACATTGCTATGAACGGTTTTCCCGACTTTTACCGGGAATTGCCGGACTTGATGTATCTGTACTAAAGAAGCTTAATACAAATAATTTA
>NZ_JAAHHT010000120.1:9127-26993 GCF_010672085.1 Okeania sp. SIO3I5 | reverse complement strand
TCATTACTTTTAAAAAAGGAAAAAGCAGTTGAGAGATTTGACAGAATTAAAAGTATGGATAGAAGTCTATCAGCTATCCTTAATAGTCTAGTCTATTAAACTACATTGTTCATTTTTATTGCTGAGAGCTGACCATTTTTAGAATTCAAAATTCACGCATTCAAAGTTCAAAATTTTTGCTTCATTCCTTAATTTCAATAATTGTTTAATTAAGGATTCAAGCCTCGTTCATACAAGCACGAAAAAATCAAAAATATTTTCCTGATTTCAAGGCTCTGACTTTCCTGCGGAATGCTGCGCAAACAGACAGAGGTTATAATGAGCCAATTAATAGTTTTGAATTTTGAATTGATTTGACTCCGAGCTAGCTGAATGCTTACCAAATAATTAATTATTAATTATTCACCTTTATTAGCCTACCCAATAAAGGGGAAAAAATTTATTTCTTTCCTTAAGCGTCAATCCTCTCCCTAAAAGGGAGAGGTAATTATCAATTATCAATTATCAATTATCCATTATCCATTAATGAACTTCCTTATTACTTTGTTTAATTATGATTGTTTGAATCTTAACTTGGCAAGCGATTAATATCTTGATTAGAACCAAGTACAATTATTACTGTTCCTTTTTTTAAGATTGTATTTGGCCGAGGATTAATTGTAAATTTTTCATGTTGAGCGCTGACTGCCAATAAATTTAAACCATATTTATTGCGTATTTCTAAATCAGCAATACTTTTACCATCAAATTTATCCGGTACAATAATTTCTACAATACTATGTTCTGGGTCAATATTAAATTGATCGACTATTCTAGGCTTACTTAATAATCGTGCCACTTCACAACCCATTTCTCTTTCTGGAAATACAACATAATCTGCTCCGACTTTTTCTAACAGTTTTTTATGAGTTTCAGAAGAAGCTTTAGCTACCACAGACTTTATCCCCAATTCTTTAAGATTTAGAGTAGTAGTAATGCTTTCTGCCAAATAATTACCAATTGCGACAATTACCGTATCAAAATCTAGAAGACCACTTTGTTTAATGGCATTAATTTCTGTTGAATCTAGCTTAAAAGCATGAGAAGAAATTTGGTCAGTTAAAGCCAAATTTACCCTTTTTTCTTCCTTATCAATAGCTAGCACTTCATAACCGAAGTTATGCAAAGTTTCACAGACTGCTCTACCAAATCTTCCTAAACCAATAACAGCAAATTGTTTATTGCCCGTGCGTAACTTTTGCCAAAAATTCCAAGATGATAATTTCACTGTAAATTCAGCATTATATTTGATTGAATAACCAAGACAACGCTGCCTCCAAATATCTATTTTCAGATTCTACCAATCAAAGAAAAGTTTTGAACAACTGAATTGAGAAAATAGGGAATAGAGTCATTTCAGTTATCAGTTAGTAGTGACACTTCTAGTAGTGACACAACGCGCGTTGTGTCACTACATTAGTTATTGGTACCTCCAAGTAAACCATTGGAATTGAAATAATGAACCAAATATTTTATTTCATCCCCTTAAAAAGGGGAGATTTTAGAAACTGTTTGAGAAGTATTGCATAGAACCGATGAATCCTAAAAACCTAACCCCCCTGCCCCCCTTTGAAAGGGGGGGTAAGGAGGGTTTCAAAGCCTCTCTCCTCCCAGGAGAGAGGTTTGGAGAGAGGTTTTTTATGAGTTTACAAACAGCTTCTTAGACCTAATTTTTTGGTAAAAGCAACCCTTGAAATTGAGATAGAATTAAAATTTACCACCAAACTATGCTCTCTTAATTTGATATAAAATACCTTAATATTTTCTCCCAAATAAATATTGATATAAATATAGAGGTATGGAGAGATGATTAGATTTGTAAATAATACAATTTTTTGTATTTCATCTTATGAGTAATTATCGATTATTAATTGCTGATAACTGACTGCTAATAACTAAATATTTACCGAAACAATTAAACAATTAAACAATTAAATAATTCAGGTTTAAAGCCTCCCCTTTCAAGGGAAAAAAAATCAATTTTTTGCTTTTAGTCAATTCTATCCCTCAAAGGGAGAGGTAATTATCCATTATTGAAAGGATTACACAAATAAATTTTCCTCTGGATATTCGATCGCGCTAGGTTTTTGTTCTGAAAAAACAGTCGAAATTAACAACAATACACCTACTCTACCTATATACATTGTTGCAATTAAAACTAATTGTCCTGGAATTGTAAAATTAGAAGTAACACCTTTAGATAAACCCACCGTAGCAAAAGCAGATACAACCTCAAAGAAAATCTGAGTTAATTCTAATTGTTGGTCAGTAAATGCAATTACAGTAGTAGCAAAACCAACTAATATAGTTGATGCAAAAACTATACCAATAGCCTTAATAATAACTATCATCGGAATCTTGCGCTGATAACATAACACTTCATTCCTACCTTGTAGAGCTGCTTTTGTACTATTAAATAATATGCTAAAAGTTGTAGTTTTAATCCCTCCTCCAGTGCTACCCGGACTAGCACCAATAAACATTAAAGCGATCGTAAAAAACAAACCCGCATCAGTCAAATTATCAATATCAATAGTGTTAAAACCAGCAGTTCTAGTAGTAACAGATTGAAACCAGGCAGCAATTAATTTTTCCTGTATGTTTAAACTTTCTAGAGTATTAGGATTATTAAATTCAGCAATAAAAAAAGCAATTAAACCAAGTATTAACATCAAAATAGTCGTATTAGTAACCACTTTAAAATGTAGAGAAAAAATGTGACAGGGTTGTTCTCCTTGCAAACGTTTTTTCAGCCATAAAAACATCTCCATAATAACCTGATATCCCAATCCACCAAATATAATCAAACCACTAATCACAAAATTTACTAATGGAGACTTTACAAATTGAACAAGGCTATCCGAATACAAACTAAAACCAGCATTATTAAAAGCATTAACACTATGAAAAATAGAATGCCAAAGACCTTCTTGAAAGCCATAAATTGGCACAAAAACTAACAAAAGTAACAAAATACCAGTCAATTCCAATACAATTGTTGTCGCTAAAATTGACCTAATTAAACCCTCCACACCTGCTAATCCTACCTGTTCTAAAGATTGCTGAAGAGCGACTTTTTCTCTAAGACCAAATTTATGACCCAGCAACAACAAAAGAATAGTTGTAGCAGTCATATAACCAAAAGCTCCAACTTGAACTAATAATAACAGGAATAACTGTCCCCAAAAAGAATAATATTCTCCCACATTTACAACAGATAGTCCAGTCACACAAACAGCAGAAGTAGCTGTAAATAAAGCAGTTACAGGATGACTCCAATTACCACTACTCATTGAGATAGGTAGCATTAGTAATATAGTGCCAATAGCAATAACAACAATAAAACCTTGACAAATCGTTCGAGCTACAGTCATTGCATTTTTTTAGTATATATGTTTAGATTTTTAGTTAATTGTTCAAGGAAAAATAACTTTTAATTTTTTATATTTGTACCAAAGATATGGTCTAAATAATTAATAATTAATAATTAATAATTAATAATTAAATCATTCAGCTTTATTAGCCTCCCCAATAAAGGGGGAAAAGTGGTCGGCAAGCGAAGCAGTCCGTAGGATGGGATGGCGTTTAGCTAGCGCAAAACTTTCCTAAGGTCATGCTCCGCAAACGTTAACGCTACGCGACATGAAAAGCGTTAGCGCAGCTCCTCTGTAAGAGGAAGCGACTCTGCATTCTTCGGCTTTCCTCCCCATATCCAATCTCCCCTCAAGAAAATAAATTTTTTCCTTTTAGTCAATCCTCTCCCTTTTAGGGAGAGGTAATTATTCATTATTCATTATCCATTAATGAACACCTTAATTAATCTATAATTATGACTATAAAATAAGGTATCAAGCCTCTCCTTTCAAGGAGATGAAAAAGAAAATTTCGGTTTTCAAATCTCCTTATTGCCAGAGGTACTGATAACTAATAACTAATAACTGATAACTGATAACTGATAACTGAAATGACCTCAACTCTAACCGAGCAAATTCAACAATTCTATGATGCTTCCTCCAATCTGTGGGAACAGGTATGGGGCGAACATATGCACCATGGCTATTATGGGCCAGATGGTAAAGAGAAAAAAAACAGACGACAAGCTCAAATAGATATGATTGAGGAACTACTTTACTGGGTAGCAACAAAGGAAGCATCAAGTTTGTGGCCTCCTACCTCGATCCTTGATGTAGGTTGTGGCATCGGTGGTAGTACACTGTACTTAGCCGAAAAGTTCAATACTACTGTTACTGGTATCACCCTTTCTCCTGTGCAGGCCAAAAGAGCGAAGGAAAGGGCAGAGTCAGCAAACTTAAGTCAACATACTAATTTTACAGTGGCGGATGCTTTGAATATGCCCTTTGCTGATGAATCTTTTGACTTGTTGTGGTCTCTCGAAAGTGGAGAACATATGCCCAATAAAATGAAATTTTTGCAAGAATGCTATCGAGTGCTGAAGCCTGGTGGTACAATAATTATGGCTACTTGGTGTCATCGTCCATTAGATGGCTCTGATGGCCAACTTACCGATGATGAATGGAGACACTTAGCTGATATTTATCGGGTTTATGCTTTGCCTTATGTTATTTCTTTACCAGAGTATGAAGCGATCGCCCAGAATATAGGTTTTCAAGATATCTGTACTGCTGACTGGTCAACTGCTGTCGCTCCCTTTTGGGATGTGGTCATTGAATCAGCTTTTGACCCTCAAGTTATTATTAATTTACTCTTCAGTGGTTGGACAACTATTCAAGCAGCTCTTTCCCTTCGGTTAATGAGCGATGGATATGAACGAGGGTTAATTAAATTTGGCCTGTTGCGCGGGAATAAATAATTTATTAGCACCAATTTGGTTTTAAGTCAGTAGAAATTAATACAAATTTTTATAAATTTTGACTACATTTTATGTATTAAATGTTAAATTCTGTACCAGTTTACATACAGATGCTATGAATTCTCTTTAAAATATAATCAACCCAAATGGGATATCCCTGGAGGTTTAATTATGTTAGTTATTTTAATGGAAAATCAGCTTGTTACTCCCCAAAGAGTTTGTCAAGGTTGTTTATTAGCTAATCAAAATGGTCAACCCCGTTGGAAAGGTGGTCAATTACGTTGCGGTCATCCAGTTCCTAAATTAGCAGATACTCAACCAGATCAATATGAGTGTGAAATGGGTTTTCTGATTGCCAGCATAGAATAATTAGGGCTTGCGGAAAAAAGCAAAGTGTGGGAAGGGTGGGAAGTGTGGGAAGTGTGGGAAGTGTGGGAAGACAAGGAAAGTAGGAGAAATAATTTTTCCTTGATTTTTCTGCGATAGTTACCCTAAAGTCCTCACTTTATGCAGCTCTTTAAACCAAAAAACTGGTACTTTTTCACGACTTAAAATGGCTAAAACCTTTATAGGTAAATGCTTTGATATTTAATCAGCAGAGCAATAATTACTTTTGATTTGATTAATTAAAATTTTGTGTTAGTGGCAAAATAAAGGTCGAAAATTAAGTAGGAAACCCCTAACTTGAGCAGGAATAGCCAACCCTTAAACAGATTTTAATATGCCATAAAAATTGTATAGTTTTCTGAACCTAGGTTTGACTTGAAGGAGCAAGTTAAACCCTATTATTTGGAGGTAATAATAAAGAGTAAGACTATCATTAAGGTAGCAGCACTATAAAAAATGTTAATCCCCCGAAGAGCTATGGTTTAGTAGGAATATCCGTGCTTAACCCCCAGGGAAGATATCAATGCGCTATCCTGAATTTATATATCTGTACATATCACAAAATTGAAAATTCAGGAGAATTTTTCTATGACCTGGCGTGGTTCCACAACGACTCAAGACCGAATTTTTGCTTGTTTACCTTATCTATTACCACTACTAGATGGGTTAGGGTATGGGAGATACTTATTTGAACAGTTCCCTCCCCTAGGACTAATTTTAATCCCTCTTGCACCTTTGTTACAGATTTACCGAGGTATACCTTTCTTTGGCCTGATTGTATTCTTTGCTCTGTTTTTACTGGTAGTAAGAAATAATGATATATCTCACTTTATTCGTTTCAACACCATGCAAGCCATTCTTTTGGACATTGTTTTAATTTTGTGTGGTCTGATTTTATCAATATTAGGGAAGAGTTTAGGAGGATTTATTATGGAGACTCTTTCCAATATGATATTTTTAGGAATTTTAGGATCTTTTATCTACTCAGTAGTTCAGTCAGCAATGGGCCGTTACGCAGAAATACCAACTATTTCTGATGCCGTTTATATGCAAGTCCGCTAGAGATTTTTAATATTTGCAGTAGAATTTTTGGCAAAAATTTTGTAAGATTAAATATCCTTGCTTCTTTTAATTCTTAAAGTTTTAGCAGAAGCCATGTAGTCCAAAAGGAGATTATTTCTATGAAGCCGTTCATTTACGAAACAATGTATATCCTGCGTCCGGATCTGACTGAAGAACAAGTAGAGCAGGAAATTACAAAATATAAAGATATTTTGCAGGAACAGGGAGCTTACGATCTGCAAATTCAACATCGTGGTAAACGTCGTTTAGCTTATGAGATAAACGATCGCCGCGAAGGTACATATATTCAGATGAATTATCAAGGTCCCCCTGCTCAAATAGCAGTTTTAGAGAGGGCAATGCGTTTGAGTGAAGAAGTTATTCGCTACTTAACCATTAAACAGGAAGTACCTAAAACTACTAACACAGATACTCAAAGTCAGCCAGAACCAGTAGTAGCATCAGTACAACAGTAGCTAGTGTTCATTAATGGATAATGGATAATGGATAATGGATAATGGATAATGGATAATTACCTCTTCCTTTTAGGTCGATTGCATCTGGCGTTTGCGTAGGGTCCCGGAGGTAATGGAAACCTCGCCATCCCTGGACTGCTTTTTCTCCTTGAAAGGGAAGGGTTTAAACCTGAATTATCTAATTATTTAATTATTAATTATTTCGGTAAATTGTAATTTTTTCTACAAGAGTATAATTAAGTTCCAACTTCCATTCAGCATTATCAAACTAGACTATGTAGTAGTAATATATTACTCAACCTAGCATAGTTTGGACTCCAAGATTTAATAGTTTTTGATTAACTCAAAAATCAAAACTATAACATTAGGGATTAGGGGAGAATTCTCCCCACTTAACTTCTCGTAATTTATAATTCTATTAGTTATAGATATTTATAGAGGCTTAACTAATTCTAAATTGTATAAATGAACTACTGAATAATTAAGAACAAAACTCAAGTGAACCAGATGCAAAAGTTAAATTCACAACAACTTCAAGGCGAAGTGTCTCGTCTTAACGAAGAGTTACAAATGCGAGACCAATTAATTCAACAATTATCTCAAGAACTTTTTCGTTTAGTTAAAGGAAATACAAGTATCGTACCAACATCTACTGTTCCTGAAGCTTACCAGTCTCAAATGCAAAGCTTAAAAGAACAGCTAAACGAAGTTGAACAACAAGTAACTTTTTATCAAGAACAAATTTCTGAACGAGATGCAGAAATATATAATTTGCGTCATTCTGTACAAGAATTAACAGACCGCTCCCAAATGTTAGAACAAGTAGTACAAGAACTACCAGAAGTATATCGTCAGAAATTTTCTGAGCGACTTGCAGAAGTGCTGGAAAAAGTTGAAAAGTTGCAGAAGGAAAACCGTCAACTTCATGCAGAACTACAAAGTGTTAGCTATCGTCTAGCAGTTAGAAACCGTCGAGCTAATGGTCTTGACTTACCTGCTTTTGGTTCTAGTCAATCTTCTGGTTCTTCTGTAGAAATGCCTACATTTGGTAATGCTTGATCTTAGCAAAGATGCCCTAAGATTAATGCCAATTTTTCTCTAACCAAAAGTTTATACTTCTGCATTAAAAATAATATTTTGATAATTTTGAGTTTTTCGGAAATACTTAATTAATTAGGAATTTTAAAATCAGCTCAATTGCCATTAAGATTAGCATCTGAGCTGATCATGTAAATTAAGTAATTAACTTAACTAAGCTGTTGCCAATTTTAAATTAAAGTCCGAAAAAATTGCATCAAGATTATTGAAAATTTGAAAAACTCTATCTAATTGAGTAATCTCAAAAGCTAGTTTAACTGTCGGTTTCAAGTTACAAATTACTAAACGATAGCCATGTTCGCGAGCTGTTTTTAAACCTACAACTAATGCGCTCAAACCAGAACTATCGATAAAATCTACATTTGTCATATCAATAATCCAAAGATTGCATTTTTTTCCTAACATAGATATAAATTGCTGCTCTAGAGCATTTGCCCCAACACAATCTAAGCGTTGTTGCGGAGTTAAAATAATATGTTTTTTGATGTCAACAGTTTTCATACGTATCACCTTAATTAAAAAGAAGAAGTTTAGTTTTTTTTAGTTTACTCTAAAAAAAAAGGGGTGAAATGGAGGATAACTTCTAAAGTATTGATTGGCAATACTTTGAGGCTTTTTTTTATTTAATTGATAAGTTATTTGCTCCATGCTCCACTAACCTAATTATCAACAATCCATAAAGTTATATTCTCTTCCCGAAATTTAGCTGTTGAAACTCTCCCCTTAAATCTGGTAATTATAATAGGAGATTATTTTTATTTGTAATTTCGAGCAAATTTTGCATAATATTTCCCTGACTCATAACAGATATAAGGGAATATTTAATCGATAGACTCTTCTATTATAACTATCTAAATATTGCTTCTTAATTCTGTATCCTTTACCAGGAAATAAAGTTAATATTTTCGACATATTGTTTCCTAAGTTACCAAGTTTATAGGAAAGTTCAATACTCCAATATCTAGGCTATTTCAAAGTCTTAGTGATTTTCTATATAGCTTTAGTTATTTTAATATCTTATCTATCATCAAGATGATTTAAGTAACAAATTTGTTCCTGCTATTCTAACCCACATGAACGTAAAATATAAAAAAATGATAAATTTGATTAAGTCAACTTGAAGAGTAGGGTTCAATGTCATTAGAATTTGTATCACTAGAAACAATTCAGTTCATAGCCAATCAGTATGGATACCTAGCTGTTTTCTTCGGAATAGCCTTAGAAAATGCAGGAATCCCTATTCCTGGAGAAACTGTTACCCTTGTCGGTGGATTTCTTGCTGGTAGTGGAGAGTTAACTTATTGGTATGTGTTGGGTTGTGCAATTATGGGAGCTGTATTCGGGGATAGTTGTGGGTATTTGATTGGTAAGTATAGTGGTTGGCCATTCATGTTGAAGTTGGGTAGAATATTTCGCATTGAAGAAACAAAACTGATGGATGTGAAAAATCAGTTTAGTAAAAATGCAGCTAAGGCAGTATTTTTTGGTAGGTTTATTACTTTATTACGAATTTTTGCTGGACCTTTAGCGGGAATTGCTCAAATGTCTTACTGGAAATTCTTATTATGTAATTTTGCTGGAGCAACTATTTGGGCATTAACAATGGTAAGTTTATCTTTTTTTGTTGGACAAGTTGTACCTCTAGAAAAATTAGTAAGTTGGGTGGCAAAATTTGGTATAGTTGCTTTAATTTTGGTAGTTGCTTGGATTTTGATTCCTATTTGGTTAGAGTCTCTAAAGCAAAAAAAGCACGCACAGGTTTTTAACACGGACGATTAAAAGGTTTGCAGATATAAATTTTAATGTTAATGACTCAGATTAAGATATACTAATGTCATAAAAATTTTGTGTAAAAAAGGTAGGTTGATTTTATGGAATTAGCAATGCTATTGGCAAAGTTGCCAGAAGCTTACTCAGTTTTCGATCCGTTAGTTGATGTTTTACCAGTAATTCCTGTATTTTTCTTGTTGCTAGCTTTTGTATGGCAAGCAGCAGTAGGTTTCAGATAAAAATAAAATCTCCAAAAAGCTATTTGCTTCCATTTTAATTATTAGCAATATGGTGAACATAATAATTTGGAAGCTTATAGCTACTAAGTTTTTTTGATCTAGAGAGAAATAAATTCTCTAGATTTTTGATTTTACTTTATTTTTGTTTTATTTCTAATGCTTCCCTGAATACTTTACACTCAGCATTCAGGAATAAAAATCAATGACAAATTTGGCAATTCAGTTCAAACAATTCTTTCTTTTGAAATTTAAAGATAGCCAAATAATTGCTATACTAAATCCTCAATGATTGGCGAACAAAAGAACTGTAGGGGTTTGGTTTCCAAATCCCATTTTTGCTTTGGTTTGGAGACCAAACCCCTACAATACAATATTACAACCTATTTAGGGCTTGGTGATTAAATCGAAAAGGATTGACAGATAAATGTTTTAGCCTTTTTAGATTGGAAAAAATTGTAACTTTTTCAGCTTGAGCGACCAAAAATTTAGAATTTTAGGCTAACTATGGCAGAAAAATCAAGGGATAATTCTTCTGACTACTTCCTCTAAATTCCCTGTTCTTCCTGAATTATGAATTCAGAATTCTGACTCCTACTCGAACCCAAGCATACTTTTTCAGCAAACCCTATTTGAGGATTACTATATAATTAGCAAATATCCTTTTCTCCATATTTTTGATTTTCGCTCAGTATCTCAATACTCCCTTAACTTAAAGCTTATAAATAATAACTGAAAACTGACTGCTGAATGCTTACAGACTAAGAACGATTACCAATTGTCTTTTGAAAAGCAGGTCTTTCAGAAATCCGTTTAATATATTCCAAAACACTAGGATAAGAACTCAAATCCAATTTTAACATCATAGGAATGTAAGCTAAAATTGAACCTACTGCTATATCTGCTACGTTGAATTCTTCACCCATTAAATAAGTTTGATTCTCAAAAATTTTATTTAATGGAGTTAATAAACGGGGAGTTTCTTTTTCACGACTTGCTTCTACAAAAATTCCTGGTCCGAGAGTAGCATTAGTAAATAATACCCACTGAAAAATTTCGGCTTTCTTTTCTAAAGAATCAGGCATTTTGCCATATTTATCGGCAATATATAATAAAATTGCACCTGATTCCCAAAGCTTAAATTCTCCATCAAAAATGGCAGGTACTTTTCCCATCGGATTAATTTCTAAAAAATCTGGTTTTAGATGTTCTCCTGACTGCATATCAAGAATGATAAATTCATAAGGAACTTCTATTTCTTCGAGATACCAATGAACAATCGATGCTCGACTACGAGCACCGCCATAAAGTTTGAGCATAATTAAATACCATTACTTAGATAACTATAATTTTTGTTAGTTTAAGATATAGAATTAACACTAACATTGAAAGTAAGTATTCAGCTATTAACTGTCAGGCTATCAATAATCATATCCCTACCTTGAGGAGAGGGTTTAAATAAATATGTATTTTAAAGCTGACTTTTTTAGTAAGATTTAGTTCTAACTTAATCAATAAAGTCTTGATCTAAAACTCAAAGCAATAGCTGATAGCTGATAGCTGATAGCTGAATGCTTTTACGATTAAAGAACTTTGTGAGTATATTCGTGTTGCTTTACGTTGTCTTCTGAACTGACAATATTTTTCGCATTTAATATTCGCTTACGTTCTAAAGAATAGTTCAATTTATCACAACGACTTCCTAGAGGAACCAAAGATTTAACTTCCGGATGAATTTTATATGTGCGAGTAGCAGCGATCGCTCTCTCAGCAAAATTATCAGAAAATTGAGCTTCTGGAGGAAAATCTTTAGGTATTAGGGGTCTCTCTCCAGATAATACTTGGCCTAAAGTTGTTCCATAAGCTATTTCATAAGAAGTTGGTATTCCTTTAACAATAGCTTCAAGAGCTGCTGAAGGTATTGGTTCAACAACCTTTACTTGAGAGACTTCGCCATCTTCTTTGATAAAGCAGGTTGCTAAACCAATAATCAAATAATCATCAGTGGACAAATCTGGAGCATTGGGATAAGCAGTGACAGTTGCCATAGAGTCTTGTAATTTTTAGTTCTTAGATAGTTGTTGACATCCTCTTATTTTACCAACCGAGGGAACTAAGTCTTCAAAAAATTTCATCCTCAAATTGAAACTATACACAAATTATGTCAAAATGAATATCATTAAGTTAATCTGCCCATTATTTTGACAAAAAATATCTGGCGTTGCTGAATGATTGTATGATTTTTAGTAGGGGCGAACGGCCGTTCGCCCCTACAGTAGTCAAATCAATTCAAAATTAAAAATTATGAATTCAAAATTCTAACCTCTGCCTAAAGTATTGGGATTGAAATAAGGAAAATATTTTTGATTTTTTCGTTCTAAAGAACGAAGCTTGAACCCTTAATTAAACAATTATTGAAATTCACTTAGAATCAAAATTTTTGAACTTTGAATTTTGAATTTTGAATTCAAAAAATGGTCAGTAGTTAAAACTGTTTTTTTGGTTATTATAAATCTTACTCTGATACAAAGAAGATACCTTATTTCACCAACGCCAAAAAATAAAACAAATTATCCCACTCTAATCGATCAATTCTTTCCCACTACTCCCTACTCCCTACTCGCTACCCCCTCTTTTCTGTTGAGAATAAGTATCTAAATCTAAAGATGCTAACTTATCATAAGCTGACTCAATTACTCGCTTACCTTTCAAAGCACCAGTATTAGCACCAGGACAAATATACTGTAAAGTTTCCGAAGAAAATTGCTCTATCAAAAATTTAACACTTTGAACCTGTCTAGGCCAATGAAAAGTCTTAGCAATACGCAACGGAACAGGTTCCCCCTGACTATTAGGTAATAAATGACGACCTGTAAATAATACCCCACCATTTCCCGAATAATACAGACAAGACGAACCGGGAGAATAACCAGGAGTCCATAAAACTTGAGTATGTGGACTCAAATTAAACTCATGCTCAAAAGTCCTTACTTTTAACCCAGGCAATAAATAAGCTTCTTGTTCTTGAATCAGAATCTCACATTTGAAAGCTGCTTGAATTTCCTTCGCCTTGCCAATAGCAGTACGATGGGTAATATACAGCCACTTTACTCCTCCGTGTTCCATCAGAAACTTTTGATTTGTTTCATTATTAGGAGGACAATCAATCAGAATGTTCGTTTGATTCTCTACAATAAAATAAGCAGTTCCTCCTAAAGTATCCCGATTTGACGAAAAAGCAAAAATATTTTCTAGGACAAATTGGGTAAGTTTGGAGACAAAAGGCTGTTGTGTCAAGGCAGTATTCTTACTTAACTTAGAAATAGACAGAATTCAGTAAACTATTATGGTCTTTTTATTAATTCTATTAGGAGTTATTACATACATTATTTTGCAGAACAGTGTCAGCAAAATTACTCGCACTCCTATCTGGATATTATGGGTGGTAATGATGACACCAGCTTTAGTATGGACAACTTGGATGTTAATCTACGATCAAAAGCAACTACCACCAGCATTAATTATCATTCCCTTTGTTTTTTGTCCTTACCTATACTGGTTGCTGGTACAACAGGGACGTTATACTCCTAGTCAATCGGATAAATCAAAAATAGAAAATAGTAACTCCCAGACTAAACCAGAAATAGACCCTACTCAAACTATCAAACCAATTCCACCAAAACTAGCAATAGACAAAACTGAAGAAATCAGCTTGCGAAATTGTTTTCCTTGGACAGTTTACTATCTACGGAATTTAGAGTATAGACCCCAAGCAGTTATTTGTCGAGGTCAGTTACGCTCCAACCCAGAAGAAGCTTATCAAACAGTACGAGAAAATGTAGAAGGAAAATTTGGCGATCGCTTCCTAGTCATATTTCAAAATAGTTTTCAAGGTAAACCTTTTTTTGCTCTAGTTCCTAATCCACATTGTAGTAAGAATAAAACTCCAGAGTCTCAAGAATATAAAAGACCTATAATGTTGGCTTTAGGATTATTACTAATCACTTTATTCACTACTACATTAGTAGGGGCAAGAGAAATAGTTGGTATTTCTGAAAATGCAATACAATATGACCCTAATTTATTAATTCAGGGTTTACCTTATGCCATAGCTCTGATTTTAATTCTAGGATGCCATGAATTTGGTCATTATATAACAGCTCAATTATACAAAATTCGTACAACTTTACCATATTTTATTCCAGTACCGTTTTTCTTAGGAACTTTTGGGGCATTTATTCGGATGCAAAGTCCTATACCTAATCGTAAATCTTTATTTGATGTTAGTATAGCAGGTCCTATTGCCGGATTAGTAGTTACAATACCCCTATTAATTTGGGGTTTATCTCACTCTAGTGTTGTACCTCTTTCCGAAGATTCAGGAATATTATCTATAGATTCATTAAATCCGACTTTTTCTTTTTTATTAGCTGTATTAAGTAAATTAGCATTAGGTGCGGAGTTAACTAATAACAAAGGTATAGATTTACATCCAGTAGCAGTAGCTGGTTACATAGGTTTAGTAGTAACTGCATATAATTTAATGCCTATTGGACAACTTGATGGTGGTCATATAGTACACGCTATGTTTGGGCAACGTACTGGTATGGTTATTGGTCAAATTTCCCGGTTTTTGTTATTAGTATTAGCTTTCATAAATAAGGAATTGTTATTTTTAGCAATCTTTTTATTTTTACTACCTCTTGCTGATGAACCGGCTCTTAATGATGTTAGTGAACTAGATAATAAACGTGACTTTTTAGGATTGTTAATGTTAGGTTTATTGGTAATTATTTTATTGCCTGCACCAAAGATGATAATACAGTGGTTAAATTTTTAATTGATAGGTAAGCATTCAGCTATCAGCTATCAGCAATCAGCTATTAGATATTTACTTTAGTTGTAGATAAAAGCTTTATTAATTTAGTCAAAATTAAATTTTACTATAAAAGCCGACTTTAAAGTCTATATTCATTTAAACCTCTTCCTTAAGGTTAGAATATTATTTTACTCAAGCTGACAGGTAATAAGTGAATGCTTACATTGATAGTAGGAACTAAATATATAGCAATTTTATTTTAATTGTGTCAAAAAATAACAACTTTTATTTAGGCAAAAGGCAAAAGTTCATTAATGGATAATGGATAATTACCTCTGGTTAAAACTGAAACATAATAGAATATAAGGAAATATTCTAGCACTTTTTTGCCCTTTCTTGGGGGAGGCTAATCAAGCTGAATTGTTTAATTAATAATTATTAATTATTCGGTCAAAAGGTTTCCCGTAATTTTTAATTTCATAAAATAACCAACACTTGTTTGACATCTTATTTTAAAATTCTATACTTAGTTTCTACGACTTATTTCAATTTCCAGCTTTTATAGCTAAGAAAGAATTGGTTAGGACATGAACTAATGATGAATCTTAGACTAGGAAATACTTTTCCAACTGTTCTCTGTTCCCTGTTCCCTGTTCCCTGCTATATTGATTGATTGATTAATGTGTTATTTTGTTTTCAAACAAATGATTAACAAGGTAAATTATCTCATCTTGACTATAGTTTTGATTTTATTATCAGTTGCAATACCTAACTTGAATCTACCTCCAGCTAATGCAGGAAATATTCTCTCAGGATTTGGATTTTCTGCACAAAATAATTTGCAAATAACCGTAGGGGAAAGTCAGAAATCAGCCGATAAATTAGCTTTAGATTTACAGAAAAGTCTCAACAGTACAAGGAATGAAGTTGGGAAATTAGCTATATTAATTATTCATCCCCACGGAGAATATGACAGAACAGAACCAATTTCGTTAGCAGAGAGAGAAGGTGGGGGGTCAGTATTAGAAATGAAGATACATTGGCATAGAAAACTGCCCTTTATTACACGCAATCATTTAACTATTATTGACTGGGAAATTTTAAACAATCGACATTTCGGAGCTGCTGTTGTTTTAGATGATGCTATATTTTCTCCGATTCATCCTGAAGAGTTAAATAATTTATTTAAAGAGTTACTGCCAGATAATCTCTAAAAGTCCGATGTAATAATAATTTTGATTTTATTTAGGTATTTACTGATAACTGATAACTGAAATGACTGATTTGAAAAAATGGAAACTTTTACAATCTAGGTTAGTAATTAATAATAAATGGTGTCAGGTAAGACAGGATGAAGTGGAGTTACCTAATGGTAGAATTATAGATGATTTTTTTATTAATGTTAGACCGGATATTGCTCTTATTTTTCCTGTAACTGTTGAACAAGAAATTGTATTTGTCCGTCAATATAGACATGGAGTTGGTGAAGTTTTATTGGAGCTACCCGCAGGATCTTTTAATCCTCAAGCAGAAATTCCTGAAGTAGCTGCTAGTAGAGAACTTACTGAAGAAACTGGATATGTTGCTGAGAAATTAATTAGATTGGCAACTTTATATGATAATCCTGTTAAAGATACTAATTCTCTTCATTTATTTCTTGCTGAAAATGTCATTAATTCTCAACAACAAGAGCTTGATATTACAGAAGAAATTGAGGTAGTTTTAGTACCTGTTTATGAGGTAATTCAGAGAGTATTGATGGGAGAAATAAGTGTTTGTGGAACTGTCACAGCGATCTTTTTAGGATTACAATATTTGCACAAGTCTAATTGAATTCAGAATTTAGAATTCAGAATTTAGAATTAATTAGGGCTTGATGATAATCCTGTTAAAGATACAAATTCTCTTCATTTATTTCTTGCTGAAAATGTGATTAAGTCTCAAAAACAAGAGCTGGATATTACGGAAGAAATTGAGGTAGTTTTAATACCTGTTTATGAGGTAATTCAAAGAGTTTTGATGGGAGAAATAAGTGTTTGTGGAACTGTCACAGCTATATTTTTAGGATGAGAATATTTGTACAAATCTAATTGAATTCTGAATTGATAATTCAGAATTCAGAATTAATTATGGCTTAATGATAATTCTGTTAAAGATACAAATTATCTTCATTTATTTCTTGCTGAAAATGTGATTAAGTCTCAACAACAAGAGCTGGATATTACAGAAGAAATTGAGGTAGTTTTAGTACCTGTTTATGAGGTAATTCAGAGAGTATTGATGGGAGAAATAAGTGTTTGTGGAACTGTCACAGCTATATTTTTAGGATGAGAATATTTGTACAAGTCTAATTGAATTGAGAATTATAAATTCAGAATTGAGAATTAATTAGGGCTTGATCATAATTCTGTTAAAGATACAAATTATCTTCATTTATTTCTTGCTGAAAATGTGATTAAGTCTCCAGAACAAGAGCTGGATATTACGGAAGAAATTGAGGTAGTTTTAGTACCTGTTTATGAGATTATTCAGAGAGTTTTGATGGGAAAAATAAGTCTTTGTGGAACTGTCACAGCTATATTTTTAGGATGAGAATATTTGCAGAAGTCTAATTGAATTGAGAATTATAAATTCAGAATTGAGAATTAATTAGGACTTGATCATAATCCTGTTAAAAATACAGATTATATTCATTTATTTCTTGCTGAAAATGTGATTAAGTCTCAACAACAAGAGCTGGATGTTACAGAAGAAATTGAGGTAGTTTTAATACCTGTTTATGAGGTTATTCAGAGAGTTTTGATGGGAGAAATAAGTGTTTGTGGAACTGTCACAGCTATATTTTTAGGATGAGAATATTTGCACAAGTCTAATTGAATTAAAAATTATAAATTCAGAATTGAGAATTAATTAGGACTTGATCATAATCCTGTTAAAAATACAGATTATATTCATTTATTTCTTGCTGAAAATGTGATTAAGTCTCAACAACAAGAGCTGGATGTTACAGAAGAAATTGAGGTAGTTTTAATACCTGTTTATGAGGTTATTCAGAGAGTTTTGATGGGAGAAATAAGTGTTTGTGGAACTGTCACAGCTATATTTTTAGGATGAGAATATTTGCACAAGTCTAATTGAATTAAAAATT
>NZ_JAAHHT010000120.1:0-9027 GCF_010672085.1 Okeania sp. SIO3I5 | reverse complement strand
GTAGTTTTAATACCTGTTTATGAGGTTATTCAGAGAGTTTTGATGGGAGAAATAAGTGTTTGTGGAACTGTCACAGCTATATTTTTAGGATGAGAATATTTGCACAAGTCTAATTGAATTAAAAATTGAGAATTAATTAGGGTTTGCTGATTAATTATCAAAGGATTGATAGATAAATACTTTAGCCTTTTTAGGTCTAAAAAAGTGCTAGTTTTTAAGTTCCTAGAACTGAAAAAAGTTAGTATTTTGAGCAGATAAGATTCTATCTTCTGAGACTTCCCATACTTCCCACACTTTGCTTTTTTCAGCAAACCCTAATTAATTTACCAATTCTAAATTCTAAATTCTAAATCCTAAATTCTACCAATATCTATTGACTGATAATCACGACAACCTTTACATGGCCCCAGGGGATTAACCGCACAACGAATATTAGAAGACCTAGCATTAAACTTACAAGTTAGGTCTCCTATGATGTATCCTACTCCTTCAATATATTGTTGTTCTGGTTGGCTAGATATAGCTGTTATTTCTCTGTAATTTACAACTAATCTGACTGAGTTAAGTCTTTGTCTAGTCCTTGCTTTAAACTTGTGGAGAATCCATAAAGAAACTAGGCAAGGAGTTATGCCTATCAAAAAAATTAGTAATATTTCAAACACATTTATTCTAATTTATTGTAAGTTCAGACCTACTCTATCAATCTTAATTTATTGGTCGATAAAAGTTTGGAAATTTGTCATATCTGAAAACTGAAAACTTTCTTCAACATCTGATAAGTTTGGTACTTTACTATCTGCTGTAGTTACAGAAGGAGATAAAGAAGAAATAGGTGACTTAATATTAGATAAATCTATCCCTGCAAATATATGTAAAGAGAAGGTAACAGCAGCAGCTAACAAAATTTTTTCCCACATTTCACACCCTCCTTTTATTTTGATGAAAATATAGAACAATTTATTTTGAAGCTTTTGTAACTCTTATATATTATGAGACAACTTTAGTAATGGTGTGTGACTTGAAATTAGGCAAAAAGTGATTAAACTCACGATTGAATGAATAAATCTTTAACTCTAAGCTATATCTAGTATATAAAAAGCGATCGCTCAAATAATAAGTTCTAAACTGGGCATTATCTGACTACATATTTTCTACTCAACCCATCATAGTGGGTTGAAATTGAAAATGCAGAAGTTAGTAGAAGTTATCTAAATGTTGGCTTTTATACCCGCGCTCTACTGCAAGGGAGCATCGTATGGGAATGCCAACGAATCTTGCAGTTTCACACATAATATGTTATATGAAATCCCGCCCTGTCTCGTAGAGCAGCGTCGGGAGGATGTCAATGAACGATAAAATGACCCCATATACAAATAGTCGGAGTATCTAAACTTATGCTTACATACATACTGGCCTTAACTGTTGGTCTTGGTAGTTTAGCTTTATATCTGGTGGCCTTTTTCTTTCCAGAAGTCCATCGGAAAAACGATTTTATATGGAGTGGTGTAGGTCTTTTCTATGCCCTGGTATTGTGGTTTTGTGCAGGTAGAATTACAGGTGCGGTATTATTGGGTCAACTAGCAAGTGTATCTTTATTAGGTTGGTTGGCCTGGGAAACTCTGACATTGCGTCGCCAAGTGACTCCAGTTGCAGAGCAAACAAAAATATCAACTCAGGAAAGCACTCAAGATAATACTCAGGAAAAGTCAGCAACTATTTCTGAAGCAACATCTATACCAAAATTAGAGAATATTCCGAAATTAGATTTAAGTGAGTCAGTAGAAAGTTCTATTGAAGAGTTTGTTAATGAAGTAAAACCAGGAGAAAGTGAATCTGAATTATTATCAAGTGAGACTACTTCAGACTCCAGCAAAATGACAAAAGAATCTGAAGCAGATACAACTGAAAGTATGGCAGAAGAAAATGTTTTAACCGACGCTCAAACTGTATCAGAAACATCTCAGAAATTACAGACAAGTTCATCTAAAAAAGCTGGTGGTTTTTCTCAGTTATTGATACCTGTGAGTGGAATATTGAACAATATTAAAAATGTCATTCAAGGTAGGGATAGTAAAAATACTGGCTCTGAATCAGCATCTACACAAATTCAAGCTGATACTGAGAAATTTAGTTCTATTGAAGAGGTAATTCCTGAAGCTAATGAGACTATAAGTAAGACTGAAGACACTCAACCTGAAGAAGAGTCTTTAATGGAAAAAGAAGAGTCTATGGTATCTGATATTCAAATAGAGCAAACTACTTTGACAGAAGTTGAAAAAGAAGCAACCTCATCCTCAGAAGTAGAATCTACATCTACTGAAAAAGCTATTGCAGAAACTTCTAAATTAGCTGAAGTTTCTGAAGTTGAAGATAGCTCTCCTTCACTAGAAAAAATAACTAATAAAGATAGTTAGAATGAGGAATAAAAATTAACTCCTATTTCTTCTGAGGAGAAAAATGAGACTGATAGTTCACCATCAGATTTATCAAAGGATAGTGCAAATAAGTCCGTAGAGTCGTAAAATCAAAATTGAAAAGGGTAGAAACAAAGAATAAACAATAATACATAGAAAATATAGGGGGAATTGTCAGGTAAAACTACAGCTCAATTCCCTATTTTGTTATTGTAGTTATAGTAAATCTGCATATAGAAATTAAGAATGAGATGTGAGAATTTTACTGTTGCCGAAAATTCTAGAATATAGGGGTTATCTGATTCATAATATCTAGTTTTTTGTTTTTTCCCTATTCCCTATTTTACTGCCTACTCCCTAATGTCTACTCCCTAAAATATGAGAATTTTATTGTTGCCGAAAATTCTAGAATATAGGGGTTATCTGATTCATAATATCTAGTTTTTTGTTTTTTCCCTATTCCCTATTTTATTGCCTACTCCCTAATGTCTACTCCCTAAAATATGAGAATTTTATTGTTGCCGAAAATTCTAGAATATAGGGGTTATCTGATTCAGAATATCTAGTTTTTTGTTTTTTCCCTATTCCCTATTTTACTGCCTACTCCCTAATGTCTACTCCCTAAGATATGAGAATTTTATTGTTGCCGAAAATTCTAGAATATAGGGGTTATCTGATTCATAATATCGAGTTTTTTGTTTTTTCCCTATTCCCTATTTTACTGCCTACTCCCTAATGTCTACTCCCTAAAATATGAGAATTTTATTGTTGCCGAAAATTCTAGAATATAGGGGTTATCTGATTCATAATATCGAGTTTTTTATTTCTTCCCGGTTCTCTATGTTACTAATGAATAATTGATAATTGATAATTAATCAATTTGGCTTTATTGCTTCTACTTACCAATGGCAAACTTGATAATTCATAATTAGAGATAGCTTTTATTAATCAATAATTGATAATTAGAGATAGTTTTCATTATCCATTATCCATTAAAAAGATTTCTCCTTATGCAATTCTGTTGCGGTTTTAACCAGAGGTAATTTCCATTATTAATTAATGAATCTCTATTCTGGTAGTCCTAAATATGTAATACCATTTCTCTGTAACAATGCGCTTAATAATTATTACCCAGACCTGAATTTTACTAATAGCTGTTATCTTTTATTAAGCGCAACATCAGGTCGAAATGCTATAAGGATATTAGTTGTTATATCCTTTTAATTTTCACTTATATAGACTAGAAAAATCATTACTTGTTTACGGAAAAATCAAGGTATAAAGCCTCTTCATTCATGGAGAAAAAGTAGTCGTTGGATATATGGGTTACCTAAGGATATCCAATCGACTAAGGGAAGAAAAAAATTCCTTTTAACTGAATCATTCTATTACAGAAGATGTAGTAAACCCCGCCCAATCAGGTGAGGTCTTTAATTGTTAATTATTAATTATTAATTATCGAACACTACCCCTACTTCCTAATATAATAGAAATCAATACACACAAAAAATTGAGCTAGCAAAATGATAATTTGGAAAAATTTCAGATTAATTATAACTACTGTATGTTTATTAATTATTCCTGTGTCTATAGTAGTTGAGAAAAAAGTGAATAGAAATTCACAAGCACTAGCAGAAATTACAAAAAATGAGAGTCATTCCATTTCACAAAACAATAAAACTGAAGTACAGGAACTTGAGGAACAAGCAACAGAAGAATTTGATAATGGTAAATTTGAGGTTGCTCTAGAAAAATTTAAACAAGTATTAGAAATTTATACTAAACAAAGCGATCGCTCTGGAATTATTCGGACTTTGAATAAAATTGCTGTTGTTTATGATGCTCAGGGTAAATATCTGAAAGCTTTAGAGTTTTATCAGGAAGCATTAGAAAAGATTCAACAGGAGAAAAGTAGTGAAAATATCAGTGCTATTTTAAGTAATATTGCTTTAGTTTATTCACAGTTAGGTTGGTATGAGCAAGCTATAGATTTTTATCAGCAAGCTTTAAATAAAAATTATCCAGAACCAGCAATTATTTTAAATAAAATTGGAGCAATTTATGAGCATTTAAAAGAATTTCCTAAAGCTTTAGAATATTATCAACAAGCTTTAGAGGTTAATCGAAAAAATCAAGACAATATTGGTATAGCAAAAACTCTGGATAATATAGGTGTAATTTACCGAGAACAAGGTAAATATTCGGAAGCATTAAAATATCATCAGGAAGCATTAGCTATTCAAGAAAAAATCGGTGAAAGTTATGATAATTCAGCCACTCTTCATCATATTGGCATAGTTCACCGAGAATCAGATAAACATTCCGAATCTCTAAATTTTTTGACTAATACTTTGATTATGGAACGACAGATTGGAGACCAAGATGGAGAGAGAATTACTCTGGCTAATATAGGTAAATTATTAGAAAGCAAAAATCAAGATAAGTTGGCAATAATTTTCTATAAACAATCAGTTAATATTACTGAAAATATTCGGAAAGATTTGAAAAAGTTACCAGTAGAACAGCAAAATTCATATATAGAAAACAATGCTGAAATATATCGGACTTTGGCTGACTTATTACTGCAAAAAAAACGGGCTTTAGAAGCACACCAAATTTTAGATTTACTGCATATACAAGAAACATTTGAATATACTGGGAGCTTAGACGCTGATGAATATGAATATAGTGAAATTCCATTGTTAGAGTCAGAACAGGTATTTTGGGAAAAGTATATTCAGCTAATAGATGAAGTTGCTAAAAGCTCTAGTAAAAATCCAAATAACTTACAGGAAAAATTAGCAACAATCCAAGATTTTTTTGATAGTAAAGAAGTCAAATCTATAGTTTCAGAACTAGAGAAAAATGCTAGGAGTCAAAAGTTAAGTTCAGATATAGCACTTTGGTTACAGTCTGAACTACAGGAACATAACCAGCAAAATACTGCAGTCTTATATCCGTTACTTTTAGAAGAACGACTAGAATTAATATTAGTGACTGCTAATTCTCCTCCAGTTCATCGCACTGTTTTAGTAAATCGGGAAGAATTTAATAGAACCATCTTTCGATTAAGAGTAGAATTAACGAAAAGAAATCGATCTGACGAAAGAGTTATACAAACAGGATTAAAATTATATAATTGGTTGATTAAACCTATCGAACCTCAGCTAAAACTTACTCAAACTAAAAATATTCTTTATGCACCCGATAGTAAACTACGTTATATTCCTTTAGCAGCACTACATGATGGAAAAAAATGGTTGGCAGAAAGGTTTCAAATTAATAATATTACTTCTGCAAGTTTAATGGATTTAGAACCTAGACCAAAATTTAAACCTATAATTTTAGCGGGTGCTTTAACAGAAGGAACTTATAATTTTCAGGTTGGCGATCGCCAATTTGAATTTGAATCATTGCCCTTTGCAGGAATAGAAGTAGAGGAGATAGGAAAAGCATTTCCTGAAACAAAGAAATTGTTAGGTAATGCTTTTACTAAAGAAGCTATAGAAGCAAAATTAGATAGCTATAATATTATACATTTTGCCACTCATTCTGCTTTTGTAACTGGTCATCCAGAAGAATCTTTTATATTATTTGGAGATGGTAACCGTGCTACTTTACGAGATGTGGAAGATTGGAATTTAAAGAATGTAGAATTAGTTATTTTTAGTGCTTGTCAAACTGCTTTGGGAAAAGAGCTAGGAAATGGAGAAGAAATACTCGGTTTTGGTTATAAGATACAAGAAGCTGGCGCAACAGCAAGTATAGCAACCTTATGGCGAGTTGATGACCAAGGTACTCAAGAATTTATGAATGATTTTTATTTAGCTTTGAATAATGGAGCAACTAAGTTAGCAGCAGTACAAAAAGCACAAATTTCTATGATTAATAGCGATGAGTATAGTCACCCCTATTATTGGGCACCATTTGTTTTAATTGGGAATGGATTTTAAGTCAGTTATCAGTTATCAGTTATCAGTTATCAGCTATGGTTTTTGGTATTAGACAAAAGCTTTTAATTAAGCAAGAATTTAGGCATCAGCTATCAGCTATTATTTTGGTATTAGATAAAAGCTTTTATATCATTTCCGCTGGTATCATTTGTGTAAACCAAAGGCTAAATATCTACAGGAAATTTAAGTTTTTTTCGGGGTTAATACCCTTAATTCCTAGATAATTAAAGCCTTCATCCCCAAATTCAGAATTCAGAATTCAGAATTCTTACCCTTTTACAATACCGATGCTACCGGACATGATATTAATTAGGATTTGCTGATTAAATCTAAAAGCATTGATTCCTAAAGGCAAGTCTCTGTTTAGTTGCATAAAAAGTGCAAGTTTTTCGGTTTAAAAAGTTCAAAAAGTAAGTAAGTATTTTGGAGTAACGCGAGACAGAAAAATCATTTTTACCATTGTTTCAATCACCTTCTCTATAACTCCCATTTCTCTTAACTCTTAACTCTTAACTCTTAACTATTCCCTACTCCCTATCTCAGCAAAAAGACTTTATTCAGCAGACCCTAATTAAGTAAGCATTTAACTATTAGCTAGCCTTCTAGGAAGGAACTGCATTAACAGATATTATTTTTGGTTTTAGATAAAAGCTGGTAATTGGGAAAATGTATAATGCAATCCGTACTTATGTTCTAACAGGGCTATTTCATTCTAGAATAAAGTAACAATTTGACTAGCTTTTAGAGATTGGTTGATATAAACTTTAACTCTTGAAAAGGCATATTTTCGTAGTTTGCACAAAAAGTCATAAATTAGAACGAAATAGCCCTAATGTTCTAATATTTTATCCTAGGGTTTTTGTCTCCCAAGCAGAGCGCAAATAAGATTAAAATATCAAAATCCTAATTTTTTCACCAATCATTTCATATTGCTATATTACAAATTTTTTGAGAATATAGTATGACTTTATTATGAAATATAGAGGTATTTTTTAGTGCGCAAAAATCCAGTAATTAAACCTTTTTTAAAATGGGCAGGAGGCAAGAGGCAATTATTACCTGAATTAACAAAATATATCGACCAAAAATCCTTCAATAAACATACCTATTACGAACCTTTTATTGGTGGAGGAGCGCTTTTATTTGAGTTACAACCAACCAGAGCAGTTATTAGTGATAAAAATAAGGAATTAATCAATTGTTATGAGGTAGTCAAAGATTCATTGGACTCTTTGATTAAAGAGTTAAGAAAATATCAAGAACATAATAGTGCTGATTATTTTTATAAAATTAGAGATTTAGATCGTTCACCAAAATATAAAAATCTGTCAAAAGTAAAAAGGGCAGCCAGAATTATCTATTTGAATAAAACCTGTTACAACGGTTTATTTAGAGTTAATTCTCAGGGGCAGTTTAATGTTCCTTTTGGCAGATATAAAAAACCTAATATTTTAGATGAAGCTGTTTTAAAAGCTGTCAGTAAATATTTAAACGAATCTGAAGTAAAGATATTAAATGTGGATTTTGCTAAAGCAGTTAAAGATGCGAAAAAAGATGATTTTATCTATTTCGATCCCCCTTACGATCCTGTTTCTGATACGGCGTCTTTCACGGGATATGATATCAATGGTTTTAACAAGGATGAACAGAAAAGATTAAAGGAAGTTTTTGATGAATTAACAGATAGAGGTTGCCAGGTTATTTTAAGTAATTCTCAAACAGATTTTATTATGGATTTGTATCAAGATTATCGGGATAAAATTCAAGTAGTAAGGGCAGCAAGAAGTATTAATTCTAAAGGCTTGAAAAGAGGAAAAGTTGATGAAATTCTAGTGTTAAATTTTTCAGTATAGCCAAATCTTTAAGTATGACTAAAAATGATGAAGTATGGGAAAAGTTATTTCACAGATATCAAAGATTAAAGACAGGTTGAAAAATACTCTAATAGATATCCTCTACTCCGCTTGAAAAAACCTGATCAAATCGCTCAAATATTGGCAAATATCAACAGGAAAAACACCACGGTCACGTTTCGTCAATCATTAACGTCAAAGACTTGTCACAATGTCAGCCAAAAGTTTCGCACTGTGGCATAACCAATGATTCCCAGTTAGAGACTGAGGTACTATAATAGTCATGGCGACATTTTATACCATCCCAGGACTTTATCAGTTTATTTAATTGATTCCACGCGCTCCAGACGTGCTTTCCTTTCTTCACGAAAGAATAGGCGGTTAAAGAGCGCGGTAGTCGTTCTGAAAGTCTCATTCCACGTCGAGCCATAACTAGGGCTGCCGCTTCGTCGCTAGCTAATCCATACATTCGGACATATTTAACCAGACCAATTAAACTGCTGTATGCGGGATTGACTTTGATTAGTTTTATACCCCGATTACTCAAAATTGTTTCCAATTTTTCCGAAAAAAGACTATATGCCCAACTAGATAGCATTCGAGAGTATTTTTTACCCTCCTCTCGTAGTTGTTCTTTCTTATTACCAAAATCCAGATTTTCTACTACTACTGGGCAAGCGTATTTATCAGCTAATTGCTGAATTTGAAGAACCGCATTAACTATTTGACCATCTTGCTTATTCTTTGGCAATCCCATTTCTAATGGTATCTGTCCATGTTCTCTTAAATTTCCATCTGCATCACAGT
>NZ_JAAHHT010000012.1 GCF_010672085.1 Okeania sp. SIO3I5 | reverse complement strand
TAATAATTGTAATTTAGTGTATTTTATATATATAAAATTTTCACTTATCACTTTTTTTTGTATTTTAATACTCGAAATTAATTGGGGTTTGCTGATTAAATTTTAAAGCATTGACAGATAAAGGTTTTAGCCGTTTTAGGTCTTGAAAAAGTACAAGTTTTTTGCTCCGCGAGAGCTGCATAAAGTTAGGATGAAAGGGTTGACAAGAGCCGAAAAATCACCAATTAAATTCTTCCTTCTGCCTCCTCGCTCATTCCTTACTCTTCCAGTCTCGAGTCTTGAGTCTCCTGACTCCTACCCTCACCCATAAGACTTTTTCAGCAAACCCTAATTAATTTTTGGATTGATATTTATAAAGATATATATGTCCTTATTCAATTACAGTTGATTTGTCCTGTACTTGCTTTTAATCTTTTACCAAAAAATCAGGTCTAATTCCGTATTTCAAGTCTCTAGGTGAGCGCCAGAGGAACTGATAACTGATAACTGATTTTAAGAGGATGAAAAAAATCAATTTCCGTATTTCAAGCCTCTGGGTGAGCGCCAGAGGAACTGAGAACTGATAACTGAAATAACACCTACTAATTACTAGCTAAAGCCTAACAGATAACTACATCAAAATTAACAGCCTAAACTCATATTTATATTTACCGTCCACAGACTATTACAGTGAATAATAACTAAAATTATTCGGAGCATAACTCTTGGTAATACAACAGTAATGTGGACGGTTTTTAATAGGATTAGTATATATTTAGCTAATCAAAAATCACCTACCACCAGGCAATCCTGGTACAGTTATTCCTTCTACTCGCTGGCGGAACTCTTCAACACCTGGATTAAAATCTATCGGTAAAACTGCCACAATATTCTCATGGGGACGAGGAATAATTACCCAAGACTCTAAACTAGCACCATAAACTTTTTCTACTGCTGCAATTCCTGCATCCATAGCAGTTTTTACTTCCGAAACATCACCTCTAATTTGAACAGTAAATCGCGCACTACCAACCCTAATATAACCAACTAAAGTAACTCTACCAGCTTTCACCATTGCATCTGCAGCAGCTAAAATACCAGGAAAACCCTTAGTTTCCAATGCTCCAACAGCTTGTTGCGCCATTATATTTCTCCTAAATTTCAGTTAAGAATTAAATTCTCTAGATTAATTTTCATTAATTGATAATAGATAATGAAAACTATCTCTAATTATCAATTATCCATTTAAAAGTAGAGGCTTTAAACCTCTGGGGATTAATTATCAATTATCCATTATCCATTATCCATTATCATCTAAACTGTTCGCTAATTTCTGTATATTCTAGTGGTAATACAGATTCTACATTCTCTGGTGGATTAGGAACAATATAATGACTGTCCACTATACCTCCATATACTTTTTCTGCTGCTTCAATACCAGCTTGGACTGAAGGATAAACTTCAGAAGTTGGTCCTCGAACTGCAACTACAAAGTGGCCTCTTTCAGCTTTATCATAGTAAACTAAGGTAACTCGTGCAGCTTTAACCATTGCATCTGCAGCAGCTAAAATACTAGGAAAACCAATAGTTTCTATGACACCTACTGCTTCTGGCATGGAAACGTTCCTCCATTATCAAGAATCAATTAATATAATTGTAATCTCAATAGGTAATGCTGTATATATAAATTTATAAATTAGACCTCTCCGGAAAAGAGGGAACAGGGAATAGGGAACAGGGAACAGGAAGAAGTAATTGATAATTTATGGATAAGAATTGATTCTCTTTTTAATTTTCACGCCTATGTCTATTATAAAAAAGCTATCATTATTAATCTATCATGCCCAAGTTTTATGTTAAGAAAGATGTGGGTAATATCATGTTCGGTTGAATACTTATAAATAATTATCAAGGAGTCAGGAGGTAGGGACGTATTGCTGACGCTTTCGCTCCGCTAACGCTGCGCGACATGTAACGCATTAATGTTCAAGCAACGTCCGTAGGTCCTCAGAATTTCTGGAGAAAGGAGTCAGGAGAAAAGTAGAAGTATAATATCTTTTCCCTACTCTCAGCAGCTCAAATTTTATTTATAACTGATTATCCGAACATGATATAAAGCATAGCTTTCACTCGTGGGGTACGGCGGATACCTTCTGCCTTCCTTCCTCCTAAGTGTAAGTATTCAACCGAACATAATATAAGTCCTATTAATGATGAATTTTTAGATATTAATAGGACTTATATCATGTCCGGTAGCATCGGTATTGTATAGACAAGGTAAGGAAGAAGTAGGGGCGAACGGCCATTCGCCCCTACAAGAGAAGGAAAAACCTTACATGACGGTAAATATTTCCCCAATTTTTACACAAACGATACCAACGGACATGATATTACGCATGAACGCTATTCGTAGGGTGTGTTAGCGCGCTTAGTAACGCACCAGGACACCATATATACTGCCTTTGCGTAAGTCCTGATTAATTAATTCCGCAAAAATCAAATTTATCATCTATCTGTCGATCGCCGAAAAAAGAACCCAAATCAGTTCCATAAAACCAAAAAGTCACCTCCAAAAACTGGAAGTGACTCAAACACAATACACACTTTTCACACAAACAAATTAGAGAGGGAACAAGATCCAAACTGTTCCCTACCTCAAAAAACCTAGTAATCGAAATCGCCACCACCCATACCAGCGCCAGCAGCAGCACCTTCCTTGGGTTCAGGTTTGTCAACAACAATACACTCAGTTGTTAACACCATACCAGCAATAGAAGCAGCATTTTGTAGAGCAGAACGAGTTACCTTGGCAGGATCAACAATACCAGATTCAAACATATCAACAAACTCATTGCTTGCTGCATTAAAACCAGTATTGAAATCCTTCTCTTTCACGCGCTCAGAAATTACAGCACCATTTTGACCAGCATTTTCAGCAATGCGCATTAATGGAGCTAATAAAGCACGACTAACAATTAAAGCACCAGTCAACTCTTCAGCTTTTAGATTCTGATTTGCCCAAGTTTCCAACTCGGGAGCTAAATGAGCTAAAGTTGTACCACCACCAGGAACAATACCTTCCTCTACAGCAGCTTTAGTTGCGTTAATAGCATCTTCCAAGCGTAACTTGCGGTCTTTCATTTCAGTTTCAGTAGCAGCACCAACTTTAACAACTGCTACACCACCAGCTAACTTAGCTAAACGCTCTTGTAACTTCTCTTTGTCATAAGAAGACTCAGTTTCATCCATTTGACGGCGAATTTGTTCGCAACGTGCCTTAACTTCCTTTTCGTTACCTTCAGCAACAATGGTAGTGTTGTCTTTATTGATAGTGATGCGACGTGCTTTACCAAGCATATCTAACTTCGCATTCTCTAATTTCAAACCAGCATCTTCAGTAATTACTTGACCACCAGTTAATACTGCAATGTCTTCTAACATAGCTTTGCGGCGATCGCCAAAACCAGGAGCTTTCACAGCAGCAACATTCAATACACCCCGTAGACGGTTAACAACCAAAGTTGCTAAAGCTTCTTTCTCAATGTCTTCCGCTAAAATTAATAAGGGTTTGCCAGAACGAGCAACTTGTTCTAATACTGGTACTAAATCTTGTACTAGAGCAATTTTCTTGTCAGTGATTAGAATTTGAGGTTCTTCAAGAACAGCTTCCATCCGCTCCATGTCAGTTGCGAAGTAAGGAGAAATATAACCCTTGTCAAAACGCATACCTTCAGTGATTTCCAACTCAGTCTGCATAGACTTTCCTTCTTCTAAAGAAATCACACCTTCCTTACCCACCTTATCCATTGCTTCAGCAATCATTTGACCTACTTCTTCATCGTTACCAGCAGAAATAGCACCAACTTGAGCGATCGCCTTAGAATCTTCAATTTGACGAGCGTGAGCTGCAATTTTTTCTACGAGGAAGCTAGCAGCTTTATCAACACCACGTTTGATAGCTATAGGGTTAGCACCAGCAGCAACGTTCCGTAGACCTTCTTTAACAATTGCATGAGCTAAAACAGTTGCAGTAGTTGTACCATCACCTGCTGCGTCATTAGTTTTAGAAGCTGCTTGACGAATTAGAGAAACACCTGTATTTTCTACATGGTCTTCTAATTCAATTTCTTTAGCAATAGTAACACCATCATTAACAATTTGAGGTGCGCCAAATTTTTTCTCTAGAACAACGTTGCGACCTTTTGGACCAAGTGTTACTGCTACAGACTCAGCGAGGATATCCATGCCTTTTTCTAAGGCGCGACGAGCATTTTCGTTGTAAATAATACGTTTAGCCATAGTTGTGATTCCTATTGATTAGTAATTTCTAGATGATTATTTTTTTCTGTGTCGATAGTTAGTTGTTTTAGCACTTTAGCAAACATCAAATATCAAGAAAAAGTTTGCTAGTGCTATGGAACAACTTCTTTGAAACCTTGCCCTTAAGGGTGAGGTATTAGTTAACAATTGCGAGAATGTCTTTTTCTGCAAGTAGGACATATTCATCGCCACCGAGTTTGATATCAGTTCCAGCATATTTGGAGTAGAGAACTTTATCTCCTACTTTGACTTCCATTTCGGCGCGGGAACCATCATCGTTGCGTTTACCAGGCCCAGCGGCAACAACTTCTCCTACTTGGGGTTTTTCTTTCGCAGTGTCAGGTAGAAGAATACCACCTGCTGTTTTTTCTTCAGATTCGCTAACTTTAACAAATACACGTTCGCCCAAGGGTTTAACAGTAGAAACACTCAGTGTTACGGCTGCCATTACATTACCTCCAGATTAGTTTTATTGTTGTTGAGAGGCTTCAAGTAAAACTGAAAATTCAACTTCATTTTGTTTTTTTAGCACTCTCACCATCTGAGTGCTAATTTAGCTGAATAAGAGTTGCGATCGCAACTAACTAAACTGTACGGGTTCCCGAACTGAGGATTTGGGTATTTGCCAATAGTTAAATTATAGAGGATGGGGAGGATGGGGAGGATGGGGAGGATGGGGAGGATGAGGAGGATGGGGAGGATGGGGAGGATGGGGAGGATGGGGAGGATGGGGAGGATGGGGAGGATGGGGAGGATGGGGAGGATGGGGAGGATGGGGAGGATGAGGAGGATGAGGAGGATGGGGAGGTGTGGGCTGCATGTATGAAGCACTCTAAAGTCAAAGGTTTTTACCTCTGAACTATTTACTAATCCCAAATCAAAAATCTAAATTAGTAGAAATAACTAAGACGTCTGAGTTTTTCTAGGCAGTTCCATCTCATTGTGTGAAGCACTCTAAAGTCAAAGGTTTTTACCTCTGAACTATTTACTAATCCCAAATCAAAAATCTAAATTAGTAGAAATAACTAAGACGTCTGAGTTTTTCTAGACAGTTCCATCTCATTCTTTGACATCCTGCCTAGCCCAAAGACACGAGGGTTCCTACCGAGCCGTAGCTCAAGGGCAAGTTGACGTTTCACAGACTGCTACCTTGACCCTAGTCTTACCCTTGCCTCCACGTCCGTCTTTTGTTTCAGACTGCCCGCCCGCGACTAATACATTTACTGCTGCATTTTCATCTTGATGGACAGCAACAGACAACCGCCTCTTTAAAGAACTCTGTAACTACGATGAGATATTGTATAAAGCACCTTATCTCATAGAAAATTTATTCGCTTTGCCTCAAATAATATAGAGCGTTGGCGGAGCCTAGCCCCAGCTATATCAGCACAAGGTATGACAAGCGTTCCGTAAACTTTCTGGGAGGAATTCCTAGAGGTAGCCTCAGTCATTTGATTGGTATAGCGATGTAGCAGCCGCTAGGCTCCGCCAACGCCATCGATGTGTATCATACAATACCCATTTTGTTAACCTCTTTAATTTATTAGACGCCCTAGAAAGTAATCGCTCTTTCCGTTTTTTGGTTGTGCATCAAAAAGGAAAGTTAATGTAAAAGATACGTTTAGGGGTTCTATAGAATGTGGGGTAATTGAAGTTTTGAAAAAAACTAAAAAAGCCAATTTTATTTATTACTTGAAATTGGGCTTTTTCCAAAAAAATATATAGAAAAAAAATTAAAGAGGCTGTCTAGAAATCAACTTTTCAAAATGAGCTTGAGTTTGCTGCAACATTTCCTCGCGACCATCTTTTACTTGATTAAGAGAAGGAACTAAATTACGAGCGTGTAAAGTCATGTGAAATTGTAGATCGGCTACATATTCACTAACATCTTGATGTAAAGAACAAGATGGATATTTTTTAATTTCTGAATTCAAAGTTCTCTCCTCCCCTTAATTATTTGAGCTTGTTTATGATCAGGAAGGATACCATAGAGAGAATCTCTATGTTGCAGTTTAGTAATGAAGCTTAATATTTTTCAGCAAATAAAATTACATTTCTTTACATAGTATCTAAAAAAATTTATCTCAACGTTGGTTGAAGACCCGCGCTCTCCATCCCCCCTAACCCCCCTTTCCAAGGCAGGGCTAATTCTTTGTCTGAGCTAGAATATTTAGGGAGAGAATGGGGAGGATGGGGAGGATGGGGAGGATGGGGAGGATGAGGAGGATGAGGAGCATGGGGAGGATGGGGGGGATGAGGAGGATGGGGAGGATGAGGAGGATGGGGAGGATGGGGGGGATGGGGAGGATGAGGTCTCGAAGTAAAGGCGCTGCATGAATAAAAGCGGACTTTTCTCCCACACGGACCACACGGACCACAAGGACCACACGGACCACACGGACCACACCTCCCCACCCTCTCCTACTTTTTTCTCTGATGACAATAAATTGACCCTGCCTTGGAAAGCTATGCTTTATCAACATTTTTCTTAACATAAAACTTGACAACATAGACAAGTTATGTTGAATTCTTGAATCGGCTTTTTCAGGAGAAAAGTGTATTGAAAAACACACTTTTTTATGAATGTAGACAGAATTCTTCCTCCCCCTCCTCCCCATCCTCCCCATCCGGACCACCCTCCCACAAGGGTTTCAAGAGTTCCTTATAAGGGATAGCTTGGAAAGGGGGGAGGGGAGCGTCGGGATGAAAACCAATCAATAAGAGCGGTTTTGCAGATAAGCATGTTAACTTTCCTGGCGGGAAGTCCCGCGCTCTCCATCCCCCCTAACCCCCCTTTCCAAGGGGGGAGGGGAGCGTCGGGATGAAAGCCTGGGCCCGGATTCGGATACTTTCATAAGCTCAACGTTCATAGGCCCTTGACACTTTTAGGAGCATTTTGTTATTATCAATGTCAACACAGGGGGAGGACATCACCTCTGTCATGCGCAGCGGTCAGGGTTTCCCACACTGAAGAATCCCTATTTTTCCATCCCCCCTAACCCCCCTTTGAAAGGGGGGAATAGAAGGGCAACGTCGGGAGTATGTCAAGATGCAAATGTTACTCAAGCAAAAACCAAGGTTGAGACTACTATCGCTTTTTAATCAAGTCGTCGTTCGCGTAGCGTCCCGGAGGGAAGGGGCACTGGTCGATTATTTATCTGACACAGAGGAAGCTTGATTACTGGCATTGCCCGCATTTTCCAGCGAGGTGTCAACCCGCCCTGAGTCCTTCAAGTAGGGGCGAATGGCCATTCGCCCCTAAAGTCTGTTTGATTGGTGGATGGGAATCCCGCGCTGTCTCGCTTTCCCAGAGTCGGGAGGATGTCAAAAACTAAATATTTAAGACGCTGAATCACTTGCTATGCTTAGGGTTTGCCCTCAAAAGTCTTATGAGTAAGGGTAGTCCTCAGGAGTCAGGAGACAACCCACCCCTAACCCCTCCTGGGAGGGGAAGACAGGAGGAATGGGGTAGGGACGTTGCTTGAGCATTAATGCGTTTTCATATAGGGAATGCTCCTATTCCATGTCGCGTAGCGTTAGCGGAGCGAAAGCGTCAGCAAAACGTCCGTACAGAAGGGAGGAGTCAGAATTTAATTCGTGATTTTTCTTCCTAAGTCAACCCTTTCATCCTCACTTTATGCAGCTCTTGATTAAGGAAAACCTTGTACTTTTTCCAGACTAAAAAAAAGCTCAAACCATGATTAATGTCAATGCTTTTAGATTAAGATATCAAGCCCTAATTATAGGTTTTAGGAGTTATTGTTAAGTACACCCCTAATTGCTAAAAGCTAGTTCAACAATTAATAATTAATAATGAATAATGAATAATTAATTATTACCTCTCCTTGAAACTGATAGGATTGACTAATTATGAAAATTTTTATTTATTATCCCCTATCCAAGGGGAGGGTTTAAACCAAAATTTTTCGGTAATATAAGACTTTTAGCGAAGTTTACAAATCAGCTCTAAGGAGAATTAATAGCTATGTTTGTGGAGAATTCTACAGGAACAAAAAAGACTATCGGCTAATCTGAGTAATATTATCTCTGGTTAAATAGCTATAAATAATTAGAAGCTCTCGTAAGTAGGACTTTAGTAATAAGTATGGATATTTATCGGGCTAAAGTCCTACTACAAACAAAAACTATTTGCGTAGCATTCTTTAGGAAATGCTAAACAGTTACCTTAAAATTACCACTTTAATAAGTTAAATTCTTCCATATCCACCGTGTCACGGTTACGATAAATTGCTAAAACTATAGCTAAACCAACAGCAGCTTCAGCAGCAGCAACCGTAATTACAAATACAGTAAAAACCTGACCTTTAATATTTTGAGCATCTAAGAAATTAGAAAATCCCATCAAATTCAAATTTACAGCATTCAGAAGTAGCTCAATAGACATCAACACCCTAACTGCATTACGACTGGTAACTAAACCATAAATTCCTATACAAAAAAGTGCTGCTGCTAATAACAAAAAATATTCCAGTTGCAATTGCATAAACTTAATTAACCTTTGAAATTTACTGAATTATCTTAAACGTTTTGATCGAAAATTTCCTGAGAAGTTGAAACTAATTCACGAGGACGTTCTGGCAAACTTAAAACAGGCGTTTGAGGAATATTAGTTGGTACTTCATCAGGCAAAATATCTCGACGAGCCAAAATAATAGCACCCACCATTGCCATTAATAAAAACACAGAAGCAAGTTCAAAAGGAAGTAAAAAGTCAGTAAAAAAGTGCTTGCCAATTAATACAATTGAACTTTCTTCAGCAGCAGCTCCACTAACAGGAATTGACCAAGAAGTAGACAATACCATTGTACTTAGTAAAGCAAACAAACCAAAACAAACTAAACCTGTAGCTACCTTTCTAAACCAAGCATTAGGCAAAGCTTTAAAATCTTCTCGTTTATTTACAAGCATAATCGCAAATAAAATCAGGACATTAACAGCTCCAACATAAATCAAAACTTGGGCAGTAGCTACAAAATCAGCATTTAATAAAAGGTATAAACCAGAAATGCTCAGAAATACTCCACCCAAAAGAAAAGCTGAGTAGACAATATTAGAAAATAATACTACTCCCAAAGCTGCCCCAATCATCATTACAGCTAAAATAATGAATGAAACGAATTGAACTCCTTGTGCTAAATCCACTTTTTATTCCTTTAGATATGTTTTAATTTGGAATTATATTTTGTTATAGCAATTCTAAATAGGTTGTAAAATTTGATCGTGGGAGTTTAGTTTTTTCATCCCATTTTTGCTTGGGTTTTGATACCAAACCACTACAATTTTTTCTCACAAATCATTTAGGATTACTATAGTTGGTAGTTATTAGTTGGCAGTAGCTAAAAGTCAACTTAACCATCTGATAACTAATAGCTAATAAATATTTGTTTTTGTTAACTAGGGCTTGCTGATTAAATCTCAAATCATTAACATTAAAAATCAAGGTAAGTGTTTTGTTAAGTTCAAAAAAAGTACCAGGTTTTCAGTCTAAAATACTCAAAAAGTTAGCATTTTGGTTAAACAAGGGCAAAAAATTACCGAAATAATTAATAATTAAATAATTAAATAATTAGATAATTCAGGTTTAAAGCCTCCCCAATAAAGGGGAAAAAAGCGGTCGAGAGATGGCGTTAGCGGAGCGGATCTGAAAGAGCGGGTTTCCTCGCGATATCTAATCGACCAAGAGAAATAAATCTTTTCCTTCTTGGTCAATCCTCTCCCTCAAAGGGAGAGGCAATTATCCATTATCCATTATCCATTATCCATTAATAAATTCCCTGCTCCTTAAAAAGACTTTTTCAGCAAACCCTAACTATTTAGTTGTCTGTTTACTTATCTGTTGTTTCTGCTACTGGCTTTTCTGCTTCCATTTGTTCCAAAATTTCTTCTGGCCGGAGACCAGCACGACGCTCAGTATGAGAAACTGTATGAGGGTCTATAACACCTTTAGGTAAGTAAGCTAATTCTCGCATAGGAGTTACCATCGGGTCATTTGTCACCTTGTATGGTAATCTACCCAGAGCTACATTATCATAGTTCAACTCATGGCGGTCATAAGCTGCTAACTCATACTCTTCTGTCATAGATAGACAGTTAGTAGGACAATATTCTACACAGTTGCCACAGAAAATACATACTCCAAAATCAATACTGTAATGCTTGAGCTTTTTCTTTTTAGTTTGTTTATTAAATTCCCAATCTACTACAGGTAAATTAATCGGACAAACCCTTACACAAACTTCACAGGCAATACATTTGTCATATTCAAAGTGAATTCTACCTCGAAATCTTTCAGAAGGAATCAGCTTTTCGTAGGGGTATTGTACAGTAACAGGACGACGGCTCATATGGTCAAAAGTTACAGATAGACCTTGACCAATATATTTGGCTGCTTGAAAAGTTTCTTTGGCGTAATCGCTGACTTGGTTGAGGAATTTGAACATGGTTTTACTTTATAAAACTTAGAAACAGGGTAACAAAGTGACAATTTGAGCTTTATTGATGAGTGTAATTAAAAAATCTCAAATCAGCTATTGATCTATCTTTTCTTTTGTGGGTATTAGTACCGCTCAACTAAACTTATTCAAAGGTCTGAAAGTCTGGTTAAACGCGAGCGTATCAACCACTACAGGGTTAAACTGGAAACCCTTTATTTATTCCTTGGTCAAAGACATCAGGAATTATTTTATAGCTATAGTTATGAGTAAGTTTGATAAACTTTAGACAAGTTTTCGCACTGTCTAGTCTGTACCGAACAATTAATAATTAGTAATTATTAATTAAATAATTCAGGTTAAAAGCCTCCGTTTGAAAGGGGAAAAAATTTATTTTTTCCCTACCGCGTCAATCCTCTGCCTAAAAGGGAGAGGTAATTATCCATTATCCATTATCCATTATCCATTATCCATTAACTTCTGCCTTCTTCAACCGCCAAAGGCAAATGGAAAGGCTAATTTTAAGGCTGCAGTTAATAATAAGTTAACCAAAGCTACTGGCAACAAGAACTTCCAACCCAGGTCTAATAATTGGTCAATTCTCACCCTTGGTAATGTCCAACGTAACAAAACTGCTACAAATACAAGCAGATAAGCTTTGAGTAACGTCATAATAATACCCAAGGTAGCATTGATTATTTGTAACCAAGGGGTCGTTTCACTTACCCCTAAGAAGTTAGAGAGAAGTTCTACCGGAACTGGAGATTGCCAACCACCCAGATATAAAACTGCTATAAGTAGGGAAGATAAAACTAAGTTGATATAGGAGGCTAAGTAATACAAAGCAAATTTCATGCCAGTATATTCAGTTTGGTATCCAGCCACCAATTCTTCTTCTGCTTCTGGAAGGTCAAAAGGAAGACGTTCACATTCGGCCAATACTGCTATCCAGAAAATTATAAAGCCCATTGGTTGTCTCCAGATATTCCATCCAAGGATGCCATAGCTAGATTGTTGTTCAACTATATCAATTGTGCTGAGACTGTTGGACATCATGGCTACTGCCAATACAGCTAAGGCCAAAGGAATTTCATAACTAATAGATTGTGCTGCTGCTCGTAAACCTCCAAGTAGAGAATACTTATTATTAGAAGCATAACCAGACATTAGTAGTCCAATAGGCTGAATACTCGAAAGAGCAATCCACAAAAATATTGCTACCCCAAGGTCTGTAATTACTAAATTTTGTCCAAAGGGAACCACTAGGTAGGATAGAAATACAGGTATAGCTACAATTACAGGTCCTAATGTGAATAGTAAGGGATCTGCTTTAGCGGGAACAACGTCCTCTTTGAAAACTAGCTTCAGACCATCAGCTAAAGGTGCTAGGGTGCCTAGGGGCCCCATGAATTCTGGACCAATTCTTTGTTGTGCTGCTGCAGATATTTTTCGTTCTAGCCATACTGCTATTAGAACACCGACAGTAGCAACAATAATCATTGATAACATGGGGAATGGCAGCCATAGAGTTCTGGCTATTTCTGGGGGTAAGCCCAAATCTACGAGGGCCTGAATAAATGTTCTTTGTAGATCGATTCCTGAATTCATTTAGAGTAGGGTTAATAAGTATTATTATTTGGCTTATTGATTTTATCAGAAAGATAAAGTTTTGGGAGAAGTAAAATCAAATATTTTTATGAGATTTTTATGGAGCAAACATACATTTACTCTCAAAGTCAAAACTTATAACATTGAGTCATCTATTTTGACAATTTTATTGAATCAAGATCTGGCAAAATTAATGAGTTATGCCAGAGATAAGATATAGCATTTTTTAGCCTAGTAAAGTAGATTAGACAATTTGCAAAATTTTTAATTAAATCAATTTAAGACATGAAATAAACAATTTTTACTCCCTATTCCCTATTACATATTCTCTTATCTTATGCAAAAATTATATTAATTTCAGTAAAATCAAGGCTGGTAAATTATATTGATTTATTAATGATAAATTTAGTCTAAGTTAAGAAGTTCTCCTAAACTTTCAGCTTTGCTTGTCACTATTTCTATAATTTTGGAATCTTTAGGATCAGTTTGTTCTGTCAAAAAAAGCCAACATCATCAAAACTTTATTTTGCGCAATTATAGGCACAAAAAAAGCGCTTTTTACCCCAAAAGCTTTCGCCATTTGATTGCTTAAAAAATATTCCTCAGATTCAATAGTGACATCTATAAATCCATTCCGGTTGTTTTGATAACCAAACTCGTCCAGGTAAGCCTTCACCCCTAGATAATATAAAATCTTGACTACAAATCCAAAATTGTTCAAAATATTTTCTGTTAAGGGCGGGATTAATATAATAGCTTGAACTTAGCTGTAGTAAGTTTTTATCTTCATCTAGTATCTAAGCTTAACGATATGGAAAATTAGTTGATACACAAATTTTTCTAGACTTATAGTAGTAGTCTCATTCATTGAGAATACGTCTGGTTTATAATTATAGTGGTTTTCACAAAGGTAGACTACAAAACTTCTGCTTCCTACCTTTAAATCAAAAATCTCTGTATTCTAGTAAGCATTCAGCAGCTAGCTATCAGCTATCAGCCATTTATTTTAGTTTTAGATAAAAGCTTTATTAATTGAGGATTGAAGCAAATTGAATCTTGCTTATAAAAGCTGACTTTAAAGGCTAAAAGCTATATTCATTTTAAGTCCTTCCTTAAAATTTAGATATTATTGCTGAAAGCTGACAGGTAATAGCTGAATGCTTACGTATTCTATGTTAATGAAATATCAATTTTAGGGCTAAGACTCTACTACAAACAAAAAATTTTATCAATCTTAGAGCTAAAGCTCTACTACAAACAAAAATTTTTGATCAGTTATTATATAGACATTTAGTAGAAAAACATTACACATTAACTAAATTAATCTTAGGGCTAAAGCTCTACTACAAACAAAAATTTTTGATCAGTTATTATATAGACATTTAGTAGAAAAATATTACACATTAACTAAATCAATTTTAGCGCTAAAGCCCTACTACAAAATTTTAGGGCTAAAGACCTACTACAAACAAAATTTTTTTCTCAGTTATTAATAAACATTTAGTAGAAAAATATTACACATTAACTAAATCAATCTTAGGACTAGAACAATACTACAAACAAAAATTTTTTATCATTTAATTAATAAACATTCAATAGAAAAGCATGACACATTAACTAATACCAATACTTAAATTTTCCTCTTGCTGTCTAGGGCGTTGAGTTCTTAATAAACCAATATTGCTAGTCAATACAAAGCTGGTAAAACTAGCGATCGCTATAATCGGAATTATCGACGTATCAGATAAAACACTCAAAATAATCGAGGTACTAATCGGAGTTTTGGTAATCGATACATTAATGGCCGCCATGCAGCACAACATCGAAATAGTTGGATGTACTGCTGGAATCAAAAAACTGATGGCCAACCCTAAACTTGCTCCTGTGAAAAATAGGGGAAAGATAAAACCCCCTCGAAATCCACCATGAATCGTGAAACTAATGGCAATCATTTTCGCCAGACAAATTCCGAGTAACGTTACAACTGTAAGTGTAGTAGCTGGCTCAATTAATTGAGTTTCAATTTGCTGCTCACTAAAGAAGAGAGTTTGAGGGTATAAAACTGCCAACCAACCAATTCCCAATCCTCCCAAAATTGCTCGCCAAATATGCCTATTTTTAATCGGTTGGATCGCCAACTCTGTAAGTCGAAAAATCCCAATAAACAAAATTCCAGCTAAACCACCAACTATTCCTAGAACTCCAGCTTCCAGAAGATTTAGCCAACTCAAAGCAGGAATAGCATCAAAGTAGTCAAAGCGATAGATACCTCCGATTTCTAACCCAGTGCCAAACCGAAACACGCCAAAACTAAAAATCCCTGCAACGACTGCCGGAATAATTGCTTCATAATACTGAATCCCCCGACGATGAGGAATCTCCAGGGCAAATAATGGACCACCAACAGGATCGCCAAAAAATGCTGCTAATGCCGCACCCATACCACAAAACGTCAGAACTCGTGTTTCCTTGAGACTCAAATTCAGTTTATCTGCAATCCAACTGCCTAGACTGCCATTGATTTGGACCAGAGGTGCTTCAGGGCCTAAACTTCCACCAGCAGTAATTGATACTAAGGAAGTGGCAATCATCCCTGGTGTTTGACTTGGTTCCAAACGGCCAGGATCGTGAATTTTATCGATCACCTTTGCCATCTCTCCAGGTTGGCCAAAGAAATAGAGGCATAAACCAACGCCAAATCCCCCAATTGTTGATACAATCCAGGTATAATTCCATGCTGGTAGCCAATCTGGAAAAATTCCTGTGAAGTAGTGCTGCCCTGTTTCCCAGACCAACTCCAAAAAGTGTTCTAAAACAAAGTAGTAAGCTGTAGCAACTAATCCCCCCATAATTCCAACAGCAGTAGTATAAAGCAGAATTTTGGAGTACAACAATTCTTGAGTCTGACTGCTTAATTTTGGTTCGTTGTCTTTGACATTTGGGTTATCCATGCTTGGGAAAGACCGTCTCATATTCTTCTTAATCAAAATATCCTGGGTGAGGAATCCGAATGCTAATTAGGAGAAAGCTTATTACAAAGATAGAAACAGAAATAAATATTCATAGGTTACAAAAATAATTACTTGTTTCCTATTTCCTATTTTCAAAGTTTTGTAGCTACATCTTTGACATCCTCCCAACGCTGCTATTGAGATATTGTTCAAGATGAACAATTTATGTTACACACTCATGAGTTTTTCCTTTTGTCATGCTGTTTCTTACAGAGAAGCTAAACTTTTCATTTGAATTCTAAATTATGAATTATGAATTATGAATTATGACTTCTAACTGTTTCTTCTAGAAAAGCTAAACTTTTCATTTCCTGTACCGTTTAATGTAGAGGAAAGCCGAAAAAACAATTTCTGAATTCTAAACTCCGTACGTCGTCAAACAGTAATAATCTAACTTTATGACTTCTGAATTCTGAATTCTCAATTCTCAATTCTGAATTCTCAATTCTGAATTCTCAATTCTAACTATTTCTTCTAGAAAAGCTAAACTTTTCATTTCCTGTACCGTTTAATGTAGAAGAAAGCCGAAAAAACAATTTCTGAACTATTAGAAATCTCCAGAAAAGAGGAAATAGAGAATTAGGTAACAGGCAACAGGCAACAGGCAATAGGCAATAGGGGGAAGTAATTGATAATTTATGGGTAAAAATTGATTTTATTTTTGATTTTTGGAAAGGTCTATTAATTATCCATTATCAATTATCCATTATCCATTATTAAATACTTAACGTTCTTGGATAGGGGTATAATAAACGTTATGCTCTCCCGTATAAATTTGTGTCGGACGGAAAATCCGATTAGCTGCCAATTGCTCTTTCCAGTGAGCTAACCAACCAGCTACACGAGCAATGGCAAATACAGGTGTAAATAGATCGCTAGGAATACCTAATTTCCGATAAACAAGACCAGAATAAAAATCCACATTTGGGTAAATTCCTCTATGTCCTAGTTTTTCCTCCACAGCCTTTTCCATTTCCAAAGCTATCTCATAATATTTGTCGTAGCCAAACTTTTCAAATAACTCTACTGCTATTTCCTGAAGGATAATTGCTCTTGGGTCTTTCACTTTATAAACTCGGTGACCAAAACCCATAATTTTAGCCTTAGTCTCCAAACATTTTTCTAGATATGGTCTAACATTTTCTACCGAACCAATTTCAGACAACATAGTAATCACATCTTCATTTGCTCCTCCATGTAGTGGGCCAGCAAGAGTCCCCACTGCTGAAGCTATAACAGCGTAGGGGTCAGTCAAAGTAGAAGCAGTTACCATTGCTGAAAATGTAGAAGCATTAATAGTATGTTCAGCATGGAGAGTCAGACAAACATCAAATACTTTTGCTGCTAATGGATCAGGTTCCTTTTCATTGAGCATATACAAAAAGTTAGCTGCATAGTCCAAATCATCTCTTGGTTGTACGGGGTCATTACCTTTACGCATTAACTGAAAAGCAGCTACCATTGTGGGAATTTTAGCCAATAACCTTACTACCGCAAATCTAATATATTCTGGGTTATCAAGAGCGCGACGAGAATAAAATAAACCTAGAGCTGCTGCTGAAGCTTGTAAAGCATCCATAGGATGTCCAGTTTCTGGGAAACATTTCATCATGTCCCGAATACGATATTTAATTCTTCTGTGATAACGAATATCCTCTTGAAAGCTATCTAATTCTTCTTTGCTAGGAAGATTACCCCAAATTAATAAATATGCTGTTTCTAGAAAAGAACTCTTTTTTGCCAACTCCTCAATATTAGTGCCTCGGTATTCCAGTATCCCTTGTTGTCCATCGACGTAGCTGATACTTGATTGAGTAGCGGGAATACCTTCTAAACCTGGCTTAAATTCTATGCAGACAGCAGACATGACGATCCTCTTTACTTGATTAGAATATTCTCAAGCTACATTATCAACTAGGTTAGTTATGTTGCTGTTTTGACAATAATCTATTAACTATTCTGGTTAATCTAGTAAAAATTTTGGCGCTGTGAGCCAAAACATTTGACTATTGCCTACTGGTGAACCAATTTCAGGTAAAGAAATACCTATCACGCCTGCTTTTTTGAGTATTAATACTTCTCTGGTTTCTCCCCAGACCAGAATTTCTGCCCAGTTTCCTAAGTCTGGTTGATGGCCAACTAGGGCTAATTCCCGATTTTCTTGAGGTTGCCATGTTTCTAGCCATTGTAGCCAGAGATTAATATCTCCAGCAGGAGCTAAAGGTGAAAATTTCTCTATTTTAGCACTTAATTTATTAGCTTGAAGGATTTTAGCAGTTTGATTTGCTCTAACTAAAGGACTGGTAAGAATTAGGTTAAAATCAAGACCTATTTGTTTAAGTTTTTGAGCAATTTTATTAGTTTTGCGATCGCCTATTTCTGTCAAAGGACGTTCTTCATCTGTGGCATAATTTTCTCGATCGCCTGCTATACCGTGACGAATAAAATAAATATTTGTACTCATATTTTTAGGGAGTAGAGAATAATTAATAATTAACAATTAATAATTAATAATTACGTCTTCTTAAAAAGAAGAAGCTTGGTTAAAACTTAGTTTTAACCCAAGTTTTTTGCCTTACAATCAAATCACCTCCAACCAGATTATCAACTATCTTTTTGTTAAGTCAAAAATATCCCGCTATTTTTTTCAGTTTTTACCAAAAATTGCCAGAGATTGAGAATAATTAATAATTAATAATTACGTCTTCTTAAAAAGAAGAGGCTTGGTTAAAACTTAGTTTTAATTCAAGTTTTTTAGCGTACAATCAAATCATCTCCAACCAGATTATCAACTATTTTTTTGTTAAGTCAAACAGATTCTGAACCTAATAAAACTTGGGCATTATAGACAAGTTATCAGTAAGTCTTTGAAAGGTTTTTGCCGGAGAAAAATATATTTTTCAATACATTTTTTGATCGCTTAAGTAATTTTACCGAAAAATTGTGGTCTACAGCCTGCCCTTTTAACCTACATTCCCCACTTCAATTTGTAACATAAAAATCAGTATAAAATCTGTAGCTTGCTTAAGTATTTATACTATATAAATGCTATTCATTTACCTCGATCACGAGTCAAATTATCAGTGAAATGTTAAGCATAAATACTTACTGAATAGTTAACTCCTATTGACCACTATAGTTTTCTTCTGCCTCCTGTCTCCTGTCTCCTGTCTCCTGACTCCTTCCCCTATACTACATTTTGTCGTGCGGAATGTGGGTTTTAAGGGGATAAAAAAAGAGAATATTCCTTATGTCAAGCCTCCCTATTCTATCTATCCCTAATCAGGAACTCCTGAAAACCTTGTGGGGAGCAGGGGAATTGAAACAAAAAACCCCTGCGCTCAGACCGGCAGGGGTTTTACAGACCAATAACATATTTTCGCCATTCTTTATTCTTACCACTTTTAACGTGTTTAGTCAATTCAAAGTAAAGACCACTGTAGGGTTTTCGAGGAGGACAACGCAAAGGCATATTAGCCTCTCTAGGAGTCCGACTTCCTTTTCTTACATTACAGCGAACACAGGCAGTCACTAGGTTTTCCCAAGTATCACCACCACCACGCGATCGCGGTACTACATGATCTAAAGTCAAATCATCACCCACATAACCACAGTATTGACAAGAATTACCATCTCGGTGCATAATATTTCGGCGCGTCAAAGGAATATCTTTGTAAGGAACCCGGATATAGTAGCGCAGTCGGATGACTGTCGGTAAGGGAATATCTGGCAGAACGTATGTTCCGTTATGTTCAATCTGCTCCGCTTTACCTTTGAGCAACAAGACGATCGCTCGTCGCCAACTCGTGATATTGAGCGGTTCGTAAGAAGCGTTCAACACTAAAACATTGGCCATTGATATTTCTGAAAAGAGAATATTTTCTCAGATATTAGCACAATTAATTCTTGATCTGGGACAAAATTTTAGGTTAAGAAGTTTTCCACTAAAAAATATTTATAAATCTCAAAAAATATATTTTTTGATTTTTTAAAAATAATCTTTTTAATTTTATTATGTATAACCTGATTTGATAAATTTTGACAGTAGATTGTTTTAATAAATGAAAAATTTGGCGTTGGTTAATTGAGTTATGAAATCTAAGGAGCGTTTTATCAGAAATCGGGTTTTTTGGAGATAGATTCAGTGTAGTGAGATATCTAATAGAAACCCGGTTTCTACACTTGAAAAATCATAGTCACCTATCACCAATGCCATGAAAAATTTAACTGATTGAGGAGTGAGCAAAAATGTTGAGCTGGGAAAATGCTTCTTTTAAAACTATGGCAATAGAAAGTTTAAATCAGAGAGCAATAGAAAGTGATGCTTATGGAGGTATTTGCCAAAGAGCATGGATAGAAATTAACGATCGGGCATTGACTTATAATGTTCAACAACTTAAAACTCTTTTATCAGCTAAAACTCAATTAATGGGAGTAGTAAAAGCAGATGCTTATGGACATGGAGCGTGTAAAGTATCTCGAACTATTTTAGAATCTGGTGCAGATTGGTTGGCAGTAGCGACAGTGCCAGAAGGAATAGAATTAAGGTTAGCTGGAATTACAGCACCAATTTTAATTTTAGGTGCAACAGATCGACGAGCACAAATTCAGGCGATCGCTCACTGGCAACTACAACCAACTATTTGTACGCCTCAACAAGCTTTAGTTTTCTCGGAAACTCTTTCCTATTACACTGAGGCAATGCCAATACATCTCAAATTGGATACGGGAATGTCTCGTTTAGGAACACCTTGGCAACAAGCAGTGGAATTTGTGCAATTTGTGCAGAGGTTACCAAATTTAAAAATTGCTAGTATTTATTCCCACTTAGCTACAGCAGATAACCCTGATCAGACAGTAATGAGACAACAGCATCAAAGGTTTGAGGAAGCAATAGGTTTATGTGGTATTAATGGCAAAAGTTTTCCTGGGGATATACGACTTCATTTAGCTAACTCGGCAGCAACTTTAACTGATTCTACTTTGCACTATGATATGGTGAGAGTAGGTTTAGCTATTTATGGTTTATATCCAGCACCTCATCTACAGGAGAAAATTGACTTAAAACCAGTGATGCAAGTAAAAGCTAGAGTGACACAAGTCAAAACTATTGAAGCAGGTACTGGTGTTAGTTATGGTTATCAGTTTATTGCTCCAAAACAGATGCGTTTGGCAGTAGTGAGTATTGGTTATGCTGACGGTGTACCTCGTAACCTTTCCAATAAGATGAAAGTTATTGTGCGCGATCGCCTAATTCCGCAAGTGGGAGCTATTACAATGGATCAGTTGATGCTGGATGTGAGTGCTATTCCCGATCTAGAAACAGGTGAAGTGGTGACATTATTGGGAGAGGTTGGTAAACATCAAATTTCTGCTGAAGACTGGGCAAATACTTTAGGAACTATTTCTTGGGAAATTCTTTGTAGTTTTAAAAATAGGTTACCTCGTGTAGCTGTTTAGAAATATTATGTCATATCATGTCCGGTAGCATCGGAGCGTGTATAAAATTAAGATAACAATGGGAGAAAACCTTCTGCCTTCCTTCTACTAAAATCTAATTATTCAACCGGACATGATATCAGTTATCAGTTGTCAAAAAAATGTAGATATGTTCGATAAAATATTTCTTAGATCACTACTTACATTTCTATAATTTCTTAATTATAAATGAATGATAAATGAGAATTAATATTAGACCTCTCGGGAAAATAGGGAACAGGGAACAGGGAGATATAATTGATAATTTATGGATAGTAATTGATTGAATTTTTAATTTTCACGCTTATGTTTATTCTAGAAAACTTCCAGCAAATAAATATTTATGATTGTTATATTTTTTTACTTAGAAATACTACTAAATAATATTATTTAATGCTCTCGTAATAATTACAATGTACCACTACTATTTTGGAGTTACACATTAAAAAATGATAATAGATTTTAAACTATACATATATTAAGGTTAAGGTAAAGAATTATCTAAAAATATCAAATGTTTGGATTTGATAGTTTTTAATTGTGCAACACCACTATTTTATGTTATTTATTGACTGGTTTAGTTTATAAAAATAAAAATGAACAATCAATATACAGGGTTTACTGAGTATTACGATTTGTGGGTAACTTCTGGTTATTACGACTACCTGGATATCGCTAAGGAAGTATATTCAGTTCTGGGGAATGGTTGTCAGATTATCGAGTTAGGTGTAGGAACAGGGTTACTAGCACAAGAGTACATCAATATCGATCCAACCTGCGAGTTTACGGGAGTTGATTTTACTGCTTCCTTACTTCAAATTGCTGAAAAACGTTTGGCAAATCGGGTTAAATTAATTGAAGCTGATGCAGTAACAATGGACTTAGATACAAAATTTGATGTGGCCATATCTAATGGAGGAGTGTGGGGAATTCTTGATTTAGGCGATCGATATAAATGGGAATTTGGAGGCCATGTTTCAGGAGTTGAAGCTAACACTCAAGGATTAAGAAATTTAGCTCGCCACTTACGAGAAGGAGGGTTATTATTATTACATCTGCAAAAACCACATCAAAACTATGAACAATCTTTAGGTGAGGGGATAATCTATTCCCAGTCTATTGAAGAAGTAGAAAATACGGCAGATTATCATACTCTTCTGAAGAGCTATTTATTCAAGAAAGAAGGGGAAATTGTGGTTCAAGAGCAAATCAAGATTACCTGTTTCAAACCAGAGATTTCTCGAAAATTATTAAGTGAGGCGGGATTTGATTTCCAAGGTACTAGCAATGGCGATCGCTTCGCAATTTACAAAAAGCGATAATCAATTTCAATCCTGAAAACTTTCTCAACAAAGTCTAGTAATACAAAAAGACTATCCATGAGCATTTCCATTCAGCAGATTAGTACCTCTGAGCAATTAAATGTCTGCCATCAGATGCAAATAGCAATCTTTCATCACGAACTAAATTTGTTCGGAATGAAAATACCTGATGACTACGATCGCTTATCACTCTATATGCAAATTATTGATTCCAAGGTTGTTGTCGGAACTTACCGTATTGTCCCTAATACCTCTCTCGGACTGCCAATACAGGAAACTGGATTTAACCTTAAGCAACTAGATCGAAACCAGGTTTGTGAAATGTCACGTCTAGTCTTAGTTAAAGAAAAGCGAGGTAAAATTCCTTTTAGCAAGGTTTTCTCTTCCGCTCGTAATGCTGCCAAACAGAATTACAATGCTTCTAATCTAATTGTTGCAATTTTGCCTCGTAATATATCTTTGTTTAAAAGGTATGGTTTCTCACAGGTAGGGGAACCACTCTATGACTCCACTGTTAAGTCTTCCCACAAGGAAGAGTCAGTTATTATCCCAATGCAAACGCCTGTTTGATGAGAAAGATCCCTGATAGCGAGTTTCTTTTCCCTAAAAAATACTTATTTTGCCAAAGTCCAGTCTAGTTATTCAAAATGCTGATAAGTGCCTAGGCAAAATTAATTACCTTATTTTCTTCTCTATGATTTTTACTATATAGGCTTTTAAGCACCTAGAGTCTGTGTAATTAATTTTGCATAAATACGTTACCCAATTTGCTAAATACTATATAGCAGTCGAAGCAAAGATTAGGACATTTCTAAATCCTGTTTGCTCCGCATGACCTAGGAAAACCCTTTGAAAGTTTACTATTCCCTATTCCCTATTCCCTATTCCCTATTCCCTAGCAGTATAAATAGTATATTGAGATAAAGTAAGTCTTTTGATTAACTTCTGTCAAAATTTGTAATAACAAAACTGATGAACTCAATCTCACAAACTCAATCCCGCAAAGCAGATCATCTACGAATCTGTTTAGAATCAGATGTTCAATTTAACAACACAACCAATGGGTTAGACGGTTACCGTTTTACCCACTGCTGTTTACCAGAACTAAACCGCAGTGAAATAGACATCACAACCACATTTCTTGGGAAGCAACTAGGTGCGCCATTATTAATATCTTCGATGACAGGTGGCACCGAACAAGCAAAAATGATTAATTATCGATTAGCCAAAGTTGCCCAACACTATAAAATAGCAATGGGAGTTGGTTCAGAACGAGTCGCTGTAGAAAATTCCCAGGTAGCTGATACTTTTGCAGTGCGATCGCTTGCTCCTGATATTCTGTTGTTTGCTAACTTAGGAGCTGTCCAATTAAATTATGATTATGGCATTGAACAGTGCCAAAAAGCGATTGATATTTTACAAGCAGATGCCCTAATTTTACATCTCAATCCTCTCCAAGAGTGTATTCAGACTGAAGGTGATACTAATTTCCGAGGTCTTTTGGACAAAATATCAAAATTATGTTACTCACTTCCAGTGCCGATAATTGCTAAGGAGGTAGGTAATGGTATTTCTGGTTCAATGGCCAAAAAGCTAATTGATGCTGGAGTAGCAGCGATTGATGTTGCAGGAGCAGGAGGGACTTCTTGGGCCAAAATTGAAGGAGAACGGAGCTTTGATACTCGTCAACGTAGGTTAGGAAATACTTTTGCTAATTGGGGTTTACCGACAGCAGAATGTATTAATGCGATCCGCAGTTTGAACTCTGAGATTCCTTTAATTGCTTCTGGAGGATTACGAAATGGATTGGATGTGGCAAAGGCGATCGCTCTAGGTGCAGACTTAGGTGGTTTAGCTTTGCCATTTCTCCAAGCAGCAGCGGAATCAGAAGAATCTCTGAATTTATTAGTAGATATATTAATTGCAGAAATAACGACAGTTCTATTTTGTACGGGTAATTCTGATTTATCTAAACTCAAAAAATCTCAAACCTTAGAAAAATTAACCTCCAGAATCTACTAAATATTGAATATATAATAACTAGAGTCTATTTGAGACAAGGGATGGAAGTTAAGTAGAGGTTAGGAAAATAGGGGGGAAATTAAGAGTTGAAATATTTTGTTACAAAATATTGTCATTATTTGTTTGTTAAACTAAATTGACTAAACTGAAAGCCTACTCTGACAGTAGATTTCTCATAAAGTGACAGTTTCTCTTGCTTACAGCAGTTTCGGAGTTAGTGAGGTACAAATTTTTATCAGTTTAGTAAATAGGAAAGAAAGATTAATCTTGGACTGTACCTCACCATCTTCAAAAGTGCTATAATTTTCCGATTTGTATCCGGGTGGCATTCCATGTAATCCTTTTAAACCATATTTTTTTAACATTCCTGGAATACGCTCAACATCAAAAAAAATCTTATGTATATCTTTTGCTTCTTTAATTCCTAACTGAGTAGGTTTTGGAGAAAGATATCCATCATTAATATCATCAATGTACTCCTCAAAACCACATCCTCCTGTAATTGCAATATATGTACTTACTTCATTGGTAGCGTTCCAGAAACAATGATATATTTGCCGTGGTAAGGTGATATAACTACCCGCAGGAGCAGTGAATCTAGTTCCATTTTCGCCTCCAACTTCAACTTCTAGCTCTCCAGAAGTTACATATACAACTTGCGCTTGATGTTCGTGGTAATGGGGAGCAACCATTGTTTTTGCCAGTATTTTAGACTCCATAATTGAAAATTGTCCAGCTAATAAGTCCTCTTGTACCTTTATTGTCATTAGATTATTAAGTTTGTCTCCCACTGGAAGTTTCAGTAAATCTTTGGTAGCTATTTCTTTTGTGATTGTCATTTTGATTGATTTATTGACTTATATTATTGTTGAATCTTAAATAACAGTCTAGTTGAGGACTTACCCAAGGGCACTAATGATAGTGTAAATATCGGGAATATTGACCAAAATATAGACCATATATAGTGGTACTGCCTAAGTCCTGTAGTTTTTGATTGAACTCAATTTGCTGTGAGAACCGAGTAATTTCCAACTTATTGCTCTCTTATATTGGTTTCGCCAAAATTTTTCATTCATTTTCAACTTTGACTGTCTTAATTATCTACTTTATCGGGTTCAAAAAAATTCTGCAACTATGAAAATTGAGTATAATTTTATACTTACATTTTAATGTTCCAAATAAACTTATTACCTATAATTTAGGCTATCTCCTAAATATTTTTTTTGGCAACTTTAATCTATTTACGTAAATTTTTAGGGATCGATAAATTTTTATTTAAAACAGTTTAAAAAAACAACATAGATTTAAAAGTCAGTCAAATAAATATTTGAAGGAAATAAAACTTTAATTTATAGCTACAATAATAAATATAAATATAAATAGATTTATAGCGGTTTTCACAAAGGTAGACTTGCATTGCTTCTGCCTGTCAGATGTGCGTCTTATACCAAATCCGGGTATAAAAGCAGACTTATCCCATCGTCAAATCCCTGATGTAGCAATGGCTGTAACTTTAAAAAATGGTGGTGGTGCTGAGGAATGGTAGAGAGAGTGTGGGAAGTGTGGGAGGTGTGGGAGGTGTGGGAGGTGTGGGAGGTGTGGGAAGAAATTAAAAAATAGACTTGTCGCTTTATAAATTAAAAAATCCTCAAAACCCTTGATATGTAAGGATTATAGCCATCAATAGCCTCAAGTGCCTGGAATTATTACTCTGCCTGAGTTTGAGCGATTTTTTCCCTCTATTTAGCGACAAGTCTAATATACATTTTCACCATTACAATGCAGGACTACCTAAAAAATATCCCCTCACTAAGGACGATTTGGTATTACATTCTGTTGGCGAAGTCTTTCCGCAGGAAATGGATATCTCACTAATTAGCACTCGCTTCTGGCCTCAGCAGAAATACTTTTAAACCATAATATCTGTATTCTATGTTAATGAAAAGCCCTATAAAAGTCAGTCAAATAAACATTTGGGTTGTGCCTCAGCAAAGTGTGGGATTCGCCTGCGTAGGGCTGGCAAATCTAATTTAAAAGCACTGATATATAAAGGTTTAGCGCCTTTTTGCAGGAAAAAAAGTGCAAATTTTTCAGCCTTTATAGCGCTACGCGAAACGGGAATAGGGAATAGGGAGGTGCGACCCCGCGTCGCCGATAGGCGCAAGCGGTCAGACCCCGCCTCGCCGACAGACGCAAGCGGTGCGACCCCGCGACGACGACAGCTCGCTTGCAGTCGGCAAGCGGAGCATTCCGTTAGGAAAGTTTTGCGTTAGCTAAACGCCTTATTCAATCGACCAAGAGAGGGAATGCGCACTCCTGTGGGGGAATGCTGACCAAGAGAGGGAATAGTAAACTCTCAAAGGGTTTTTCGTGTAGGGAAATGCTCCGCAAACAAGATTTAGGAATGTCCTAACCTTAATGCGTAGCGCTATAAGACCATGCATGAAAAAAGAATTTTACGAATAGTAAGAGCGATAAAAATAATTTTCAGGAGACATCCATTTGACAAAAAGATGATTTCCGACCTAAAAAGTCGTATTGAAGCCATTCATTATGACTCCTGACTCCTGACTCCTGACTCCTAAACAATCCCCCAGTTATTTGTAGCAAACATTTATCAAAATGGTACAAGACCAAACATTTAGGACGAAAGGCAGACAAGTACAAAAAGATACAGATAGAATTATTTCTCCTACTTTCGAGCGTCTCCCCACTCGGAGCAAACCTCCCACAGTTCCCACCCTTCCAACACTTCCTTGATACACTACCAAATATTTGAAACATATAGTTTTAATTCATAGCTACAATAATAAATATAAATAAATCTTCTCTTGTCAGGTATGTGAAAAAAGTCTGTAGTTATGTATGAACACTAGGATTTATATGTATATTTTTTTACGTTTACGTAGGAGAGTGCATAAATTACGGTTTTTTACAACTATTTGATAAGTTTTGTAATTTAAAATTTAATGCAGTTAGTGAATTTTGCAAAGTTTTATATATTTTTAGTTACGATAAAGACGAATATAAACTAATACCATTAGTTAATTTCCTACATTAACAACTCCCACTAGAAAAATGAAGAATTTCTTAAAATACACCTTTGCTAGTCTAATTGGTAGTATACTTGGGATTACTCTAACTATAGGCTTAGGATTTGGCGGATTAATATTTTTTGTCGTTTCCATCGCTAGTAAAACCAAAGACTTAGGTCCACAAGTTCAAGATAAATCAATCTTAGTCTTCGATCTCGCTACCAATATTACAGACACTCGACCCATTTCCTCTACTGGTGAAGCACTCCAAGAAGCTTTATCCAGCGACCAACCTACAACCATTACTCTCCGAAAAGCAATTAATATTCTCAATGCTGCTGCCCAAGATGAAAAAATAATCGGCATTTACATTAAAGGTAGCAACACTCCAGGAGTAACAGGATTAGCAAATCTACAAGAAATACGGCAAGCACTTCAAAGGTTCCGAGAAACTGGCAAAACTATCGTTGCTTATGATATGGACTGGACAGAAAGAGAATATTATTTAGCTTCTGTAGCAGATGAAGTTGTGATTAATCCTTTTGGTGTCTTTGAGTTCAATGGTTTAAGTTCTCAAACTATGTTCTTAACTGGGGCGTTGGATAAATTCGGCATTGGAGTTCAGGTAACGAGAGTAGGTAAATATAAATCTGCCGTTGAACCTTTTACCCTAGAAAAAATGAGTCCGGAGAACCGACAGCAAACTCTCCAATTATTACAGAACATTTGGGGTCAATATCTGCGAACAATTGCTACAAGTCGAGGGTTAACAGTACAGAATTTACAAGCGATCGCTAATAATGAAGGTATATTGATGGCAAATACCGGTTTAGACTCTAAATTAGTAGATCAAGTTGCCTACTACGATGAAGTGTTAACAAAACTTAAAGAACTAACTGGCAAAGAAGAGGACGATCGGACTTTCAGACAAATTAGTTTCAACAACTATGGGAATGTACCAAAAGTTGCAGAAACTCTCAGCAGAAATGTTAAAAGCAAAAATAAAATTGCTGTAGTTTACGCTGAAGGAGAAATAGTTAATGGTATTGGTACTCCTAGACAGGTAGGAGGCGATCGCCTAGCAAGGGAATTGCGACGACTACGACTTGACGATAAAGTTAAGGCAGTGGTGTTGCGAGTTAATAGTCCAGGAGGGAGTGCTTCAGCATCTGAAGTTATTAGTAGGGAAGTTAAACTTATTAGTAAGGAAAAACCTGTGATTGTTTCTATGGGTAATATAGCTGCTTCTGGTGGGTATTGGATTTCTATGAATGCAGATCGAATAGTTGCTGAGGCAAATACTATTACTGGTTCGATCGGGGTTTTTGGTGTGTTGTTCAATATTCAAGAACTAGCTAATGAAAATGGGATTACTTGGGATGTAGTGAAAGTTGGTGAGTTTGCAGATTTGAATACTACTTCTCGTCCTAAAACAGAGGCAGAATTAGCTTTGATTCAAAATATGGTGGATTCAATTTACGAGCGGTTTATTACAAATGTGGCAACTACTCGTAATTTATCTAAGCAAAAAGTAGCAGAAATTGCTCAAGGTAGAGTTTGGTCTGGTGCAGATGCTCAAGAGTTAGGTTTGGTTGATGAAATTGGTGGGATAGAAGTTGCTATTAAAGTTGCTGCGGAAAAAGCTGAACTGGGAGACAGTTGGAAAGTTGAGGAATATCCTAAGTCTCGTAGTTTGGAACAACGGATTTTTAGAAGTCTTTCTGGTGTGGAAGTTGGTGTGTCTAATATTCCTTTAGATCCGTTAACGGCAGAATTTCAAAAGTTGCAGGAGGAGTTAAGTAGTTTGAGAGCGATGAACGATCCTTATGGGATTTATACTCGTTTGCCGTTTAATTTGAGAATTGATTAAGTAGGGACTGGTTCTACGTTTAAATTAATAAGATCAACATTCAATTAGCGGAACCCGCACCCACTTCTGGCGGGTTCTGCTTTTAACTTCCGTGAAATGTTTAATGGTTAAAAATGGTATTTAATATCAAGTCCGTTGGTATCGTTTGTGTAAAAGTTGGGGAAATATCTACCGTCATGTAAAATTTTTCCTTCTCTTGTAGGGGCGATTCGCGTTTGCGGAGCATGACCTAGGAAATCGCCTCTACTTCTTCCTTATCTTCTATATACAATACCGATGCTACCGGACATGATATAATATCAAGTCGGTTTAATTGCAACAATCTAAGTATCTACAGGGTTCGAGGATAGTGTAGGCAGTTGAGTTTCAAATTCTTGACAATAATATAAACAAGTGGTTAAGTATCTTCTACTGATACCATTTCTCTGTAAAAATGCGCTTAATAATTCTTACCCAGACCTTAATTTTACTAATAACTGTTATCTTTTATTAAGCGCAACATCAGGTCGAAATTGTATGACTACTGACTACTAAAAAACAGCTTAATCCAGACTTACTTAAAATGATATAATTATTAGCGTTAATATTGCTTGATAATTTTAAATGTCTGCTAGAGATTCTATTCACAATCTAGTTAAGCAAGCAATTATTAAAGATGGTTGGGAAATTACAGATGACCCCTATGTAATTTCTTATGGTGAAAGATTTTTGTTTATAGACTTAGCTGCTACGAGTCACGAGTTTAATAATGGAAACTTGATTGCTGCTAAAAAAGGAAATTTTCAGCTTGCTCTTGAAATAAAATAGTTTCGAGGTAATTCTCCAGTAGTCGATTTAGAACAAGCTATTGGGCAGTAGATTCTTGATCAATTGTTACTTAAAGAAGTTGACCATTTTTTGAATTCAAAATTCAAAATTCAAAGTTAAAAAATTTTGGTTCATTCCTTAATTTCAATAATTGTTTAATTAAGTATTCAACTCTCTGACTTTCCTGCGGAATGCTGCGCAAACAGGCAGAGGTTACAATTTTGAATTAATAATTTTGAATTTTGAATTGATTTGACCCAGTTAGAGAAATTTATTTAGCTATTAGTAGCTCTACTTATAATAATTTATTTAGTGAATCTCTTGGTGAATTAGTAATTAATAATTTGCCTATGAAATTGTTGGTTGTAGATTTAGAAAAAGTCGAGGTTTTACAATGGATACCCCAAAGACCTATAGAGAAATTGTCAAACGAGTAATTGGGAAATATGCTAAATTATGTCCTTCTCATGGAAATATTAGACTGGATACTGTTTTTGATCAAAAGAGCGATAGAACTCCGTTCCGCTGACGCGATCGCTATGCTCTGATGCAAGTGGGATGGAACGGAGGCAAACGAGTTAGAGGAAATATTATTTATATTACTTTAGGAGAGGGAAAAGTGTATGTTGAATATGATGGTATAGAACGTGGCATTACTCAGGATTTAATTGATCAAGGTATTCCTCAGAATAATATTATTTTAGGACATTTATTGGAAATGAATGCTAAACATTTCAGCGAAGCTCAGTCAAATTATTAGTTTACATAATGAATAGGCAAGATGCCTATTCTACAAAACTATTAAAACTTATAATTTTGCTCCCTTACCCACAAACTTAAAGGTACAGCTTTACCTTGAGAATTAACTTTTACTTCTACGACAAAGGGTATTTCACCTTCTGAATTAACACTACGTTGTACTTCGGAAATATCCTGATTAATTTCTGTGCGTCTATCCTCTGGCATAAAATAAGTTTCTAAACCATATTTAACTCTCCAACCATCAAATTTTCCTTGAATAGCTATTTGATTATCTGGTAAATTTTCGGGCATTTTTGCACTTACACCTACAGGTTTCCAAACGTTCGGTATTTCTGAATTTTCTATTTTTTCAGGTGCAACTAAAATTACATAAATATTAGTTTGATTATCTGAAGAATATCTGCCGGAAGTTTCCAATTCAAATTGCTCCCAACCTGGAAGTTTACTCAAATTATCTTTGCGGGAAATGTCATAACTTAATACCTGATAATAACCCCGTAAAAAATCATAAGGATCTACAGGTGCAGTTTGTAAAATAACTGTTCTACCTGTAATGTGAGTATAAATAGCTTGAGCTGGAACTGACAAAATTAATGCTAATTGCAAAGTTAAAGGTAGAAAAAAACGCCAAATAGGTATTTGCTTTTTCAAAGATTTCGTTTGATTAATAAGTAAATTTATCTCTTCAAAATTATCCTGATTTTTAGTTGATAAATTACTTTTACTAAAAGGGTTAAAATTTTTCATGTTAGTTCTCCTGTTGTTTATTTTAATTGTCGGGAATTACCAAGTTAAAAGTAATATCAAATCCCCTAGGGCGTTGATTATTATCAGAAACAGACTTGATGGAAGGTGGATGTTAGTATGGTGGTAAATTTAATACTTTTCCCGGTTTCTATGTAGGGATGTTGGATGTAATGTCTCTACAAACTAATTTTGTACCTTACCAGTATCAGAATTTATATATCAGGAAGTATTAGATTAAAAATCGTGGATAAATACCTGCCACACTATCTAAATTTTTCCTTACTTACTAATTCTTCTAATAGACATCTCCAATAACAAAAAATAAAATTAATTATTGCACTATTATTCATCAATTATTTTCCCCTACTCCCTACTCCCTACTCCCTCTTCTAATGATAAATGATGTTCATACCATAAACCAGCAGCTATTACTCCTACACCACATAAAATAAATACAAAAGACTTCAATAATAATCCAGTATTGTACTCAAAAGTACGACTAACAATTTGTAAAGTCAACAATACTAAACCACCCCAAAAAGTACCTCTAATTCCTCGCATTAATCCTATCCTAATTAAGCCTGCTGCTAAAAGAAACATTTCTATATTGATAATAAAAGTTGCTATTTCTGGAATTTTATTAATACTCAAATGCCAGAAAAACAATATTGCTGTTCCCACAATAAAGCCTAAAATCACACCACTAACTAAATCTAATCGCCAACTCTGAAAATCTCTTTTATTTGGTCGTGCTAAAAACAACCATTCCCAGATAGTTAATCCTATAAAAATTAGAACTTCAACTAAAGTTAACCAGTGAATTTCTGATGATGTTTCCGAATAATTTCTAAATGGAAAATCCTGCCAAATTGCTCTAAAAGACAAAAATAAAAATCCAATACTCAAGTACCAAATAGCTAAATTTCTTGTTAGAGGTTGAAAAATTCTGCTATCTATTTTAGGCAAGATAATGTCGTCATATCCCCACAATAAAGCAGGAGGTAAAGTTAAAGCGATCGCTCCCCATAAACCATGATTTGAAAAATCAAAAACTCGGAACAGACTAATTTCTAAAGCTAGTAGAATGATCATTGTAGCTAGAAAGAAAATTATTCGGGAATTGCACCAGTAAGCTAGGGGAATAAACAACAATATTCCTACCAAAGACATATATTCTATTATAAACTGTAACCAGGAAAATTCTCCTGGGTAAAATACAGTTGATAACCCCATTAAATAGCCTAATCCTATTAACAGAAGAGAAATAATTCCCAGAGTTTTTAGTTGTAGACTATAAGCCATTACTAAAACTCCTAATCCCCAAACAATATATAATCCGTAGGGAGAACCACCAATATGAAACATTTGAGCCATTAGTGCTATATTTGCTCCTAAAAGTAATGCCCCAAATATTAATAGTCCGTGACCTAATCTTTGTTTTTTATTGATAGTATTTGGTGGAGTATTTGGCTGTCGCCAGAGATAAAAACCAGTGGTATTAACTCCGATAAATAAAGTTAACAAAATAACTATTTTTAATTCCCTTGACCATTGTTGCCAGTTAGCAGAAACAAAAGTGATTATACCTAATCCAAGGAGAATACCACCCAGGGAAATAAGGATAGTAATAAAGCGAGAACTAGCAGCTTTTTCTAAAGAATCAAATTGGTAACGCTCTGATAATTGTTGATAGAGATAATTATCAATTAATCCTTCTGTTTGCCATAATTTCGCTTCTTGGCGGAGTTGGCGACGAAACTTTTCTGTAATCATTAGTTTTTAATTTTTATTGACTAAATCATTAATGATTAAGGTTTAAATTATCTCCTTTTTAATTAATAATTATTGAACCGAAGTTAGTTACATTTTCCTCTAAATAGTAAATCGTCTCTGAGAGAGAGATGCCAGTTTTTCAATTGCCACATTGTATAACTTGTACTTCTCGAAACTGGCATAAAAGCTGATTGACAAAGTACATATTAGGAGGATAATTTGCTTGTTATACTTAGATTTGGCAACTTATATAGCCATAATAAATCATTCCTGAAAAAAACTGTAGGGGTTTGGTCTCCTTTCCCCAAGCGCATAAGGAATTTCCCCGTTAGATAAAATCTAACCGAAATAATTAATAATTAAACGATTAAATAATTAGATAATTTAGGTTTATAACCTCGTCTTTCAAGGGCAAAAAAGCAGTTGGCAAGCGGAGCAGTCCGTTAGGATGGGATGGATGGGTTACCGGCGCCAGATCCAATCTCCCCTCAAGAAATAAATTTTTTCCCTACCGCGTCAATCCTTTCCCTTTTAGAAAGAGGTAATTATCGATTATCCATTAATGAAAACCTATCTAGGATTGCTATATAATTTATAAGTTAGATTAGTTAAATTCTCCTTTAAATAGTAAATTGCTTCTGAGATAAAGATGCCAGTTTTTCAATTGCCACACTTTAGAGTTAGGTTTGGCAACTTACTAAAATAATTGGGTTTATATCAAGGACTTTTAAGGCGAAATGTTTTTAAAGTGTTGCTCTAATCCCCGTTACAAAAACAACTTCTGACTTCTGACTTCTGACTTCTGAATTAGTTAAAACCTCCAAGGTTTAATATTAAAGTTAAATTATCAAAAAAATATAGTTTTGATTTATGGAAGATTACCGAAAAATTCTGGTTTAAAGCCTCCCCTTGGATAGGATATAATAAATAAAAATTTTCATAATTAGTCAATCCTATCAGTTTCAAGGAGAGGTAATTATTAATTATTAATTATTAATTATTAATTGTTGAACAAGCGGCTTTTCTAGAACGCTATTCTGATACAGAAATATTAGATAAATCGGGAATAAAAATTGCAGCTATGCACTTTCGAGGTGTAACTATTGAGTGTTTATTAAAAGCAATGATTTTCGCCACTTTACCAAAAAGTGCGACTAAAGAATGGAAAACAGATAACAATAATCCAGGGCATACTTTTACTAATCCAGGACATAGCTATACAGAAGCATTAAAACGACATAATAAACTTAAATCTAGAATTGATAAGTTCCCTCAAGTACGAAAATGGTTGGATGAAATTGAGAACCCCATCGGTCAACATTTCATAGATATACGTTATTCTAGTATTGAAGTTAATAATGAAAATTATCAAAGCTGGTTCAACACATATCAGAAGCTTATAGGATGGCTACAGAAACAAACCACTACACTTTAAGGAGTTTAAAATGCAAGAAAACTGGCAAGTATTACTAAAGCAACATATCCAAGACAAATACATTCAAAATTCTCAAGAGTGGGTTGATGTAAATATTTCCACATCAGGTTTGCTCAATTTAACTTTAGTTAGCAACAGCTTTTTTGGTTTATCTATCCCTCAGCGGAAAGAAGAAATTTCTAACTTATTAGAATCTCAGGTGCCTCATTTATCTCCTGGGTTTCTTTCTTTATATACACCTCAAGAAGCTGAATCACTAAATATTTCACCTCCACAAATTTCTGATACATTTTCATTAGTAACTTGGCAAGATTTAGCTATCCAAGCAGCAAATCCACAAAATCAACTTCAACTACCCCAAAAAGAACCTAGTATACCTAGAACAGTAACATTTTATTCTTTTAAAGGAGGAGTAGGAAGGACTACTGCATTAACTCATGTAGCCTCAATTTTAGCAATGCGAGGTCGTAAAGTTGTAGCTGTAGATTTAGATCTAGAAGCACCTGGTTTAAGTACAGCATTTAACCTTAAGTTACAACCAAAATATGGAATTGTTGATTATTTCTATGAACGTTCTTATTTACCAGAAGAAGTAGACCCCAATATTTTAATTACAGATATATTTAGTGAAGTTAAAATACCTAACGCCACAGGGAGAGTATTTGTAGTTCCTGCTGGATATCTTAGTCTTGATTATGTGTCTAAAGTTGACGATCTTCATGCCACAACTGTTATAGATGGAGACAAAAATCTTTGGTCTATTTTTAAGCAGGAAATTCAAGAACAATTAAAACCAGATATTCTCTTAATTGACTCAAGAACTGGGATTAATCAATGGGGTGCTTTATCATTAATTCAAGCTGCTGATGAAGCAATTATTTTTATTTTTCCTAATAAACAAAATAAACAAGGAATAGAGGTACTACTAGAATCTCTTCAAAGTCTGAAAAATTTATCCATTAATTTTGTTTTTTCTCCTGTACCTGATGTGGAAAATAGTGGTTTAGATAAAGTCAAACAAACTTGGAAGTCATTGTTTGAAAGTATAAAAAATAGAACAGATGAAAACTATGATACCGATGAAGAGGATTCAAATACAAGTAACGAACAACCAGAAAATGATGAATTATTAATAGTTCCTTATCTTCAACCAATTGCCTTTGCTAATAGCTATCCCATACTAGAAATGCAAGTTTATTATAGTAAAATTGCTAACCTAATTGATGAAAAAAATGATGAAATTCAACGCAGTAGTATTTTAAATATTGCTGAAAAAAGATGGGAAATTATTGAAAGTCTAAAATTTCCTGAAGTAAATGCAGCCGATCTTAATCAGAATTTAGGATTATTGTTTCAGCGGACTGCTGATTTTGAAAAATTTTTAGATGATACAACCTGTCTAATTCGAGGAAAAAAAGGAACAGGTAAAACTGCCCTATATTGGTTATTTTTAAAACATCAAGAGCTGGCTCAAATGTTAGCTCCTGGAAGGTTAGATAATACCTTATTTTTGTCGGGACATGGTAGATTTAGAAAAGATTCCCCCGGCAGTGATGAATTTCAAATTATTCATCAAAATTTGCAACAAAATAATGGAACATGGGAAGCTTTTTGGAGAGCTTATTTACTATTTAGATGTTATCAGGAAGAATTACTGAAATTTCCAGAAAATAAGCAAGGAGAAAAGTTTAGTGAGTTGAAAAAAATAATTAATAATTTACCAAAAGATATATGGCAATCTGAATCAACTGAAGCTTTATTAGAATTATCTACTAACTCAAAATTAAGGCTGATAGTAAAAGACGTAGTAAATATTATTCTTCATAAAGAAGCGAAAGACAACTCTAAAAAATGGTGGTTTCTTTACGATGATTTAGATGAACATTTTTCAGAAGCAGGAGAATTAAGACAACAAGCATTAACAGGATTATTTAAATTCGTTCAGTCTTGTAATGCGAGTAGACTAACGGAAATTAGATTTAAAATTTTCTTGAGAGAAGATATTTGGAATCGTTTAAATTTTGATAATAAAAGTCATTTTACTGGAAGGGATATTATTTTACAGTGGACTCAAATAGACTTTTTACGTTTAGCGCTTCGTCAGGCAATACAGTCTAAAGATTTCAAAAATTTAGTTGAGCGAGTTTCTCCTGTTGCTATTGAAAGTATTGATCTAGCAGATGAAGAAGAACTCGATCAAGCATTAGAATTACTGTGGGGAAGCCGTATGCGAGCCGGAAAAAGAGGGAAAAAAGTATCTCAATGGGTTTATGAAAGATTAACAGACTCAAGTGGTACAACTTTTCCTCGAAGTTTAAGTATATTACTAGAAGCAGCAAAAGAACAAGAATTAACTTACAGAGGAAAATCATCAACTAAAATTAGTGCAGAGCGTTTATTGCAAGGAAAATCTCTAGAATTTGGGTTAAAAGAAGCATCAAGAAAGCGATGTGAATAAATTAAAGAAGAGTATCCTAATCTAAATAATTTCTTTTATTCTCTTAAGGACAAATCGGCTTTTTTAAAAAAACAAGAATTACAACAAATATGGGAGAATTCAGCAGCAAACGTTGTCGGAAATTTTGAAGAGTTTGTTTCTTTTCTGGACGAAATAGGTATTATTGAATTTCGGGAGAAAGAAAAACGCTATAAATTTATGGATATATATGCTCATGGTTTTGAAATGATTCGTCTAGGTATGATGTAGAAATTTCTGTTAGGAATAGAAGAGTTAAAAATATAGGAGATGTAATTTAAAGCTTATTATAATTAATAAACGTAGCTTGACTAATATAGTAATCGTAAATTATTTATTGCTGAAAAAAAACTGTAGGGTTTTGGTCTCCAAACCCAATTTCCACTTGAAAAGGCAAGATACCTATGCTGCAAAATTATTAAAATTATTCCGCATTTATTCAACCCTGAAAAGGAAACTCATTACAAATATCCCACCGCTTACCATTATGAATTAATAAAGTTAACTGATAAACTGTAAATTCAAAGTCAAGCGATCGCTCCCGAAATTCTAACCAAGCTGCTCTAAAATTCTGTTTAGTTAAGTCTCGAAAAGCTACAGTAACATGAGGAGAAAAAGGACGACTTTTAGAAGCGGGATGTACAATTCCCAAAGTAGTTTCTGTAAATCCAATTAAGTCTTTTTGTATTTTTAAAAGTTCTGGAGTTTTGACAACATTAATATAGATAACACGAGGTGGAAAAGCAGCAAATCCAGACAAAGTAATCGGAAAAGCAGAGCAATTTTGAACAAAAGTCTCTAAAGATTCCTGCAAAAGAGCTAAATTTTCAGTCGGCCATTTAAAAGGAGGCTGTAAAGTAATATGAGGCACAGACTTTAAAGCATGACTGCTATTATATTCTCTAGCAAAATATTCCTTAATTTCCGTAACTTGGTTTTGAATATTTTCAGGTGGCACAATAGCCACAAATAATAAACGTTTTGATTGACCCATAAAATAAAAAAATAAAAAAATAAAAAAATAAAATGCCTTGGTTTGCCAAAATAGAAAAAGGTATAGTTGAAAAATCTATATTTGACCAGTATGTACCAGACCATATAGCTTATGTCCAAGAATTAAATGCTAAAGGACATAAAGCCAAAAGTGGTTACTGGGCAAAAATGGGAGGCGGAATGTTACTATTTGAGGCGGCATCTATGGCAGAAGCAGAAAAAATAGTAGCTGAAGACCCCCTCATCAAAAATAATTGTGTCACTTATGAAATTTTTCAGTGGTGTATAGTTGCAGAATAAAAATTTGTGTTATAGTAGTAAACGATTCGGACCAGCGCGACCAGAACGCCCAAACCTTGTCAGGACCGGAAGGTAGCAGCAACACGGGATGCTTGTGGTAGGCGTTGACTCCGGGTCACCCAATTTCAAGGAGCCAGGATATATAGTTATGGATAATTTCGGAGGAATTATTCAAAAGGCCGTTTATCTAGGAGTAGGATTAGCATCCTATGCAGGCGAGAAAGCCAACCAGAAATTAACAGAATTAAGGAAAGAAACCCAAAAACTGGCAGATGAAATGGTTAAGCGTGGTGAAATGTCCACAGAAGAAGCTCGTAAATTTGTGGAAGATATGATGAATAAAGCTATGCAGCAAGCACCTATAGATTCATCTCCAGAAACAAGACCTAATGAACCACGTCGTATAGAGATTCTTTCGGAGGATGACAATTCATCAGATAATAATCCTACAGAAGTAGATAAAATGCGCCAAGAAGTAAATAGCTTACAAGAAGAATTACGTCGCCTACAAAAAGACTAAATCTATAACCTAAAAATCATGGCTCATGGCAAGATTTAAGGAATCTGAGTATTCATAATTTTAAAGCAAAGCAAAGACAGGTAATAATGGAAGATTGGTCAAAAAACTTCTTTGAAGTAATTGAAACTGCCGTGTTGGAGGTAGAAAATTTTTTCAATGAAATGGCAGAAGAAATTTCAGAAGTTTTTGATGAGTGGGGAAAGCTCTCTGAGGAGATTACTGAAGAAATACAGATTAATATTGCTGCCGAAATAAATGAGTATTTAAATGATTTAATTGATCCAACCATTGAAGTATACTCAGACTCTGATGTTGAGACACAGGAAGAAGAAGATATAGATTACTATTTAGTTGATCGTGTAGAACCTACATTAGAAAAACATCCAGCGTGTAGAGGATGTATTAACTATCATGGTCAAGTTTATGGAGGAAATCTATTAGTTTGTGCAATGCATCCTCATGGTGTAGAAGATGAAAGTTGTCCAGACTGGGAATCAAGTAATAGTAGCTTTAACTAAACCAAGAATAAAGCAACTTAATCAAGTTACAGATTATCAATTCTGTCAGAAATACTTAAAGCTATTAGAGTTAAAACTTCATTATTAATTTGCTTATAACTTATAAGTTTAAATTAGATTTTTTTGAGCATTAAGTCACCCTCTTCAGTTATCAGTTATTATATCATTACCCAGCACTAAAGTTTATTCTTTTCATCCCCTGAAAAGGAAAGGTTATTTAGTCAATTTTTTGGTCAGAAATACTTAAAGCTATCATATCTAAAACTTCATTATTAATTTGTTTATAAGTTTGAAGTAGATATTTTTGAGCATGAAGTCACTCTCTTCAGTTATCAGTTATCAGTTATCATTACCCAGCACTAAAGTTTATTCTTTTCATCCCCTGAAAAGGAAAGGTTATTGAGCTGATTTTTTGGTCAGAAATACTTAAAGCTATTATAGTTAAAACTTCATTATTAATTTGCTTATAAGTTTATATTAGATTTTTTTGAGCATTAAGTTACCCTCTTCAGTTATTAGTTATAGGAAGTAGGATAGTCAAATTATGAGTGAAGTAAATTCAGGCAGTCTTTACATAGTTGGTACACCAATAGGCAATCTAGAAGATACAACATTTAGAGCAATTAAAACATTACAAAAAGTAGACTTAATCGCAGCAGAAGATACCCGTCACACAGGCAAATTATTGCAACATTTTCAAATCCAAACTCCACAATTAAGTTACCATCAACATAATGAACAAAGTCGCATACCGGAATTAATAGAAAAACTAAATCAAGGAAAAACAATAGCTCTGGTAACCGATGCGGGAATGCCAGGAATATCAGATCCTGGATATGAATTAGTAAAAGCTTGTATTGAAACAAATATTTCTGTAGTGCCAATACCAGGAGTTACTGCTAGTATTACAGCATTAAGTGCCTCCGGACTGCCAAGCAACAAATTTATATTTATTGGTTTTTTACCTACCAAAATTAAACCACGGCAAGAACAGCTAGAAAAATTATCTAATTCATTAGAAACTGTAGTTTTATATGAGTCTCCTTATAGAGTATTACAAACTCTAGAAGATTTGGAAAAAGTATTAGGTAGAGATAGAAAAATAGTTTTGGCAAGAGAACTAACAAAACTCCATGAAGAATTTTGGCGTGGAACAGTTGGAGAAGCAATTATTCATTATCAAAATAATCAACCAAAAGGAGAATTTACTCTTGTCATTGCAGGTGCTGAACCAGAATTACCAGTATTATCAGAAGAGACTATTAAACAGGAGTTACAAGAACTTTTTGCCCAAGGAATTTCCCGTTCCCAAGCTAGTCGCCAACTTGCTCAAAAAATTAACTTATCCCGTAGTAAAATTTATCAGATAGCTCTAAAAATATAGTTATTGGCCTCCTACTCAAAACTATAACGTTGCAGATTTCGGCTCAAGTCTCGGCAAAACTCAAATTCAAAATTGAAAAATCAGGATAATTTTGGAGTTGTCCTATAGTAGCATTTCTCAGATTAAGGCAAACAGATAGTATCTTTCATCGACTACTCAAAACTATAACGTTGCAGATTTAGGCTCAAGTCTCGGCAAAACTCAAATTCAAAATTGAAAAATCAGGATAATTTTGGAGTTGTCCTATAGTAGCATTTCTCAGATTAAGGCAAACAGATAGTATCTTTCATCGACTACTCAAAACTATA
>NZ_JAAHHT010000119.1 GCF_010672085.1 Okeania sp. SIO3I5 | reverse complement strand
TTACGCATCTTGCGGATTTCGCCACGGCTGGATGCTCTGTAAATTAATTTTTGCAACTTAAATACAAATTTTTCTACCTTCTTCCAGTTAATATCTCTCCATTTAAGATTTGGATTGATACATACTGAGTCTGGTATATCGTTTGTATCCCATGCCACGCTTAAAAATGGTTTAGGATTCCCTAAACGTCTTTTTAGTGTTTTAGCTTTATTCATCGCTAATTATTACCTTACATTACGTCTAACAGTGGGTACGTCTGCATATATATGCTTCTTACCCAATCCTACTCTCCCTAAGACCTACATCCGTTGTGTAGATTGACCTTGAATGGCTTCCTAAGTTATCGACCTATATTCTTAGGTGTCTTAAAGAGGTTTCCTCGTTCCCTTATTCCTTTATTACGGCTGATTTAGCGAGGTAGATTCTCCCGGAGGGTTCGATATGGTTGCTGATAATTTCAAAACTAAAAAATTATCCAAAGGCCCCCTGACTTCTGTCCTACATCCCATAGCTACCTTTGGAATGGTTTTTAATAACGAGAGTTTAAACTACTTCCTATTCGTCCACTTGTCAGCCTTTGCTCGCGGTATCGTTCCTTGGTAACTGGTATTTTCCCGCTTTTAGGCCAGCTTCACCGATTGATGTTCAGTCTCTACAGTGTGGCCTATGCTGTCAACCCAACAACGAGGCGGATGGAATTTCACCACCAAGGATATAAGAGTTATTCACAAGTCGAGGTTGTCCTCATGTGGTGACTTGGAACGGCCATTTATACCTAGTTTCCTAGTTTAGTGGCCAACGAGTCGCACAGTATTAGTTAAATCTGCTCCACTCAAGTTTGCACCTTGAAGGTTAACTCCTCGTAAATCAGCACCTTTGAGATTTGCTCCACTTAAGTCAATTTCACTCAAGTTGGCTCCAATCAGAATAGTATTATTTAATTTAGCTTGTTGTAAATTGCTTTGACTCAGGTTAATTTGATATAGTTCAATTTCACTAATATCTATACCTTGTAAATTACTACCAATAAGATTTGTGTTTTGCTGATAAGCTTGAATGATTTCTGTAGCTGATTGAAACTGCATTTTCTTTGAGGATACCTTGCTATTTAAAATGGATTGCATATTATAGATTCGTTAATTATCTATCTAAAAGTCTCCATTTGATTTATCCTATAATTTTATGACTCTCAGTTAGATTTTTGTTGATTTTTCTTAACTAAAAATCTGGTGGATGTTAACAAAACTTTAGAGGTAAAAAAAATGAAATTAAAACCACCAATGACAATGATGGATTTTTTTATCAAAAGTGAGGGAACATGGTTTTCTCAACGTACTGTTCATCATTTTGATTCTGCTGATGATGAGTCAGGGAAATCTAATTTTATTGTCAAAGTTTTAACAAAAGATGACCCTAAAGTTATCGAAGTTTGTGAACAACAAAAAGTCAATCCAGCTTTAGCAACAGGTGGTGCAAGTTTTAATTGGCAAGATAATTTAGATAATGATGAACCTAATCCAAATTATGCTGCTATTTTAGTTGATATTCCTGATTCTGATACAGGTAGAACTGGCAAATTTTTGCGTAATCGTGGTTATGTTGAAGGTATTCCTGTAGTGGGTAGATATCATTTTGCTACTGATGGAGTCTTGACAATTGACACAGAATATGAAAGAAATCAAGGGCAAGAACGTTGTTGGTTTCTGACAGATGATTTTCGAGTCAGAGTTAGTACAGTGCGAATGATGAATGGTGTTAATTTGATGGCTTATTGTTCGGAACGTCGTTGTATTACTCGACAACAATTAGAAGAAATGGTTCAAAAAAATCTTGCTATAGCAGGGAACACTTAACTGGGAAGAGGGAACAGTTGGAAAAACATTTCCTAGTCTGAGATTCATCATTAGTAATTGTCAAAAGCCAATTATTTCTTAGCTATAGAAGTTGAGGAAATAAGGAAGAGTTCAATAATTAATAATTATCTATTCTGAAAAAGAATAGGATTGGTGATCGGGAATTTTTTTCTTTTTTTCTCTCTGAAAGAAGAGGCTTTCAATCTTAATTTTTTGGTAAAAACGAAGCTATAAGTTAGAAGTTTTTTTTGCTGTTTTGTAACGGGAATGCTTCAATAATGGATAATGGATAATTACCTATCCCTTTTAGGGAATAGGATTGACGCGGTAGGGAAAAAATTTATTTCTTTCTTCTTTATTGGGGAGGCTTTAAACCTGAATTATCTAATTATTTAATTGTTTAATTATTAATTATTTCGGTAAGGAAACCTTCAAAAACATTTGACTAATAGAGGCGGGGTTGCACGACCAAATTATTTTGATAAAAGCTCTTTAAATACATAAAATTTCGTAATTTTATTTGCTAACATTGCTTTGGATACTTGCTATTAATCATCTATCTGGTTTGGAGACTAAACTCCTACCAAGTAGATGCTTCCAAATTCAATTCTTTTGTAAATTTTCTGCAAATTTTGAGACTCCTAAATTTTTGCCAAGTGGGGAAAGTCAGACAATTATTTGTTGGAGATAATTTATATTAATCATCTATCTGGTTTGGAGACCAAACCCCTACCTATTAGATGTTCCTAAATGAAATTATTTTGTGAATTTTCTGCAAATTTTGAGACTCCTAAATTTTTACCAAGTTGAGGAAGTCAGACAATTATTTGTTGGAGATAATTTATATCAATCATGTCTCTGTTTTGGAGACTAAACCCCTACCGAGTAGATGCTCCTAAATGAAATTATTTTGTGAATTTTCTGCAAATTTTGAGACTCCTAAATTTTTACCAAGTTGAGGAAGTCAGACAATTATTTGTTGGAGATAATTTATATTAATCATCTATCTGGTTTGGAGACCAAAACCCTACCTAGTAGATTCTCCCAAGTTTAATTCTTTTGTCAATTTGCTTCAAATTTTGAGACTCCTAAATTTTTGCCAAGTTGAGGAAGTCAGACAATTATTTGTTGGAGATAATTTATATTAATCATCTATCTGGTTTGGAGACCAAACCCCTACCTAGTAGATTCTCCCAAGTTTAATTCTTTTGTCAATTTGCTTCAAATTTTGAGACTCCTAAATTTTTGCCAAGTTGAGGAAGTCAGACAATTATTTGTTGGAGATAATTTATATTAATCATCTATCTGGTTTGGAGACCAAACCCCTACCTAGTAGATTCTCCCAAGTTTAATTCTTTTGTCAATTTGCTTCAAATTTTGAGACTCCTAAATTTTTGCCAAGTTGAGGAAGTCAGACAATTATTTGTTGGAGATAATTTATATTAATCATCTATCTGGTTTGGAGACCAAACCCCTACCTAGTAGATTCTCCCAAGTTTAATTCTTTTGTCAATTTGCTTCAAATTTTGAGACTCCTAAATTTTTGCCAAGTTGAGGAAGTCAGACAATTATTTGTTGGAGATAATTTATATTAATCATCTATCTGGTTTGGAGACCAAACCCCTACCTAGTAGATTCTCCCAAGTTTAATTCTTTTGTCAATTTGCTTCAAATTTTGAGACTCCTAAATTTTTGCCAAGTTGAGGAAGTCAGACAATTATTTGTTGGAGATAATTTATATTAATCATATGTCTGGTTTGGAGAGCAAAACCCTACCTAGTAGATTCTCCCAAGTTTAATTCTTTTGTCAATTTGCTTCAAATTTTGAGACTCCTAAATTTTTGCCAAGTTGAGGAAGTCAGACAATTATTTGTTGGAGATAATTTATATTAATCATCTATCTGGTTTGGAGACCAAACCCCTACCTACTATAGCAATCCTCAATTCAATTCTTTTGTCAATTTTCTGCAAATTTTGAGACTCTTAAATTTTTGCCAAGTTGAGAAAGTCAGACAATTATTTGTTGGAGATAATTTATATTAATCATCTATCTGGTTTGGAGACCAAACCCCTACCTACTATAGCAATCCTCAATTCAATTCTTTTGTGAATTTTCTCCAAATTTTGAGACTCCTAAATTTTTGCCAAGTTGGGAAAGTCTGAAAATTATTATTTGATTGTTTGTTGGAGATAATTTATATTAATCATCTGTCTTGGGTTTGGAGACCAAACCCCTACCTACTAGATTCTCCCAAGTTTAATTCTTTTGTCAATTTTCTGCAAATTTTGAGACTCCTAAATTTGTGCCAAGTTGGGAAAGTCTGAAAATTATTATTTGATTGTTTGTTGGAGATAACTCCTCTTAATCATATGTCTGGTTTGGAGAGCAAAACCCTACCTAGTAGATTCTCCCAAGTTTAATTACTTTGTCAATTTGGTTCAAATTTTGAGACTCCTAAATTTTTACCAAGTTGGGGAAAAAAGAAAAAAGTAAAGCAGAAAAATCATTTGGGAATTTCTATAATATTTAAAGAAGCGGTTCGTGGAAATTAACTTAGTAGGAGCGAAAGGCGATTCGCCCCTACTAACTGACAACTGAATGCTCAAAGCTAATAGCTAGTTAAAACCTAACTTTGTGCTACTTCTAACCAATCATCAAATAACCCTTGATGACTGGCAATCCATTCTTCAGCATGACGGCGAATATCTACAGGTTTATTCTCCCCATTTTGAACTTTTTCCTGTTCAATATTCACATCCTCTAGAGGAATTTCAATTTGTTCAAAGAAACGTTGAGCAACTGGGTTATCCTGCACAAACTTCTTATTAGCTAATATCTTGATGTTATCAATTGGAATACCAAAATTTTTGCCATTAAATGAAGTTTCTTTTTCTGTGAAATTTTCCATATTTCCTACTAAGGAAGTGAAAGGAACATTCAACCACTCTACATCTTCTCCTTCTTTTAAAACAGAACCAAACCAATGGGGTTTCCAACCATAAAATAGAATTGGTTTTCCTTGACGATAACGAACTAAAGTATCTGCCAATAAAGCAGAATAATCTCCTTGAATTTGCTCAACAGTATCCTCAAGTCCGTAAGCTTGCAAATGATGATCGATCACTCTTTCACAAATCCAACCAGCAGTACAACCAATTAAATTTGCCTTACCATCACCATCAGAATCAAAAATTTGAGCAATTTTTGGGTCTTGAAGTTGGGATAAATTAGTAATATTGTATTCTTGAGCGGTTTTTTTATCTATTTTATACCCCTGAGTAGAATTAGAAACAAGAGTTCCTAACTTTTCTAGTTTTTCTCCCCCACCATTATTGTCAAAAAATTCTCGCTGGTTAACTTCCCAATGAGCTCCAGTAAAATCTAAATCTCCATTACTAACAGCAATGTGCATTGCAGGAATATTCAGTTGCTTTGGACTTTTGACCTGATAACCTAGTTTTTCTAGTCCAATATTCACAACTTCTGTGATAAATACACTGTAGGTTTCCACATCAGAAGTTGGACGCACTACGATTCCTTTTCCAGGTAATGGATCTTCAGTTGACTTGATATCTGTTTGAGATATTAATTGCCAACCTGTCGCACCAACCAACAAAGCAACTACGATACTTATCCCTAAAGTTGCTTTCTCACGTTTTGACAACCCGCGAGACCGCCACCATCCGATCGGACCCCGTTCTTGCCAAGACTGAATACTACCTTGACTAACACTTTGAGTAATACGGTCTAGCATCACTGCAATTAATACAATACCTAACCCCCCTACTGCTGCTAATCCAACGTTCAAACGACCCAAACCTTGCAATACCATTTGTCCTAATCCCTCTACCCCAATCATTGAGGTAACAACGGACATTGATAAAGCTAATAAAATGGCTTGGTTCGTGCCAGCAAGTATAGTAGGTAAAGCTAAAGGAATTTGCACCTCCAATAAAACTTGTTGGGGAGTTGAACCAAAAGCAAGTGCAGCTTCTACTGCTTCTGGGGATACTTGCCTAATACCCAGGTTAGTCAAACGAATTAGAGGCGGAACTGAAAACACAAAAGTTGCTATTATACCAGAAACTTCTCCAATTCCAAAGAGCATTACTACAGGTACTAAGTAAACGAACGTCGGAAGAGTTTGCATCGCATCTAGGAAAGGTCGCAATAAATTATTGAAGCGATCGCTCACCGCACAAGCAATACCTAAAGGGATACCGACCAGCATACAGAATATTACAGCAGTCAGTATTAAAGATAGGGAAACCATTGATGCTTCCCAAGCGCCACAAAAACCGATAATAATTAAAGCTATAAAACTATAGATAGCTATTTTTCTACCTGCTAATTGCCAGACTAGCAGAGTAATAATTATCAGAAAAATTAAAGGCGGAATTGCTAGAAAAGTAGATTTTACTATTTCTAGAGTTCCGCTAATCGGTAAACTGATCGCTTGAAATATCGGGCGAAAGTTGTCAACCAGAAAATTAACTAAATTATTCACCCATTCGTCTAGAGGTATAGTATAGGATTGGAAGGGATTTAATATATTGTCTAATCCTCCTTGAGTTTCAGCTATGAAGTAGTGAGATAAATAATTCAAAATCAACACAATTAATTAGCTCCTGTAATGATTTGTTTCATCCAAATTTATATTTGGTTACTCCAAACTTATTAGTATATCAACTGCTTCTACCATACCTTGAAATTCTTTTTTTGTGCTTAACCATTGCTAGGGGCAACCTTTGTTTATCAAGATAACAAATACCCTTTTTGGGGAAATTATAAGTATCTACTATTGGATTAATAATAATTTCTATTGAATTGCCCAAAACTTTTAGCATATCGACTGCTTCTACAATACTTTGAAATTCTTTTTTCTCATCAACCAATGCTAGGGGAAATCCTTGTTTATAAAGGTAAAAAATATCCTTGAGGCAAGTATAGCAATCAGGAATGATTTATGAGATATTTAAGCACAATTAAGATCAATCAAAATCCTTTTATCTTCTGACTTCTGATTCCTAACTACTAACTACTACCAAAATCTTACAACTGAAATTTGATTGCTATATAACTATCAAGTATTTGTTTTATCCAAATTTATGCTTGGTTGCCCCAAACTTGTCAGTACATCAACTGCTTCTACCATGCCTTGAAATTCTTTTTCTTCATTAACAACTGCTAGAGGAAAACTTTTTTAGTAAATATCAAAAATATCCTCTAGACAAATATAAGTATCAACTATTGGTTTTATTCAAATTTATGGTTGCCCCAAACTTGTCAGTACATCAACTGATTCTACCATGCCTTGAAATTCTTTTTTCTCATTAACAACTGCTAGAGGAAAACTTTTTTAGTAAATATCAAAAATATCCTCTAGACAAATATAAGTATCAACTATTGGTTTTATTCAAATTTATGGTTGCCCCAAACTTGTCAGTACATCAACTGATTCTACCATGCCTTGAAATTCTTTTTTCTCATTAACAACTGCTAGAGGAAAACTTTTTTAGTAAATATCAAAAATATCCTCTAGACAAATATAAGTATCAACTATTGGTTTTATTTAAATTTATGCTTGGTTGCCCCAAACTGGTTAATACATCAACTGCTTCTACCATGCCTTGAAATTCTTTTTTCTCATTAACAACTGCTAGGGGAAGTCCTTGCTTATAAGAGTAAAAAATATCCTCTAGGTGAGTAGAACTATCAACTATTGGAAAGTCAGTTTCCATAGTCACCGTAGAATCTTCCTCTTTTTGTTTGAGACTCTCTTCCAAACGTTGTTTTTTCACCAAACCAATAGGTTTATTGTACTCATCGACTACATACAAAACTTGGAGATTATGATTTAACATTTGCTCCAGAGCAGAGATAACAGAATATTGACCAATTGTCAGGGAAACTCTTTTACTAATAACTGAACCTACCGTAATAACCTGGGCCGAATTTACCTCTTCAGTAAAAGCCCTAATATAATCATTTTTGGGATTAGTAACTAATTCTTCCGGTGTCCCCAATTGAACAATTGCCCCATCTTTCATCACGGCAATGCGATCACCCAATTTCAGTCCTTCCTGCATATCATGGCTAATAAACACTATAGTTTTATGCAATTCTTTCTGGAGTCGCAACAATTCATCTTGCATCTCTCCCCTAGTCAATGGATCAAGGGCGCTAAAAGCTTCGTCCATCAATAAAATATCTGCATCTGTGGCCAAAGCACGAGCTAAACCTACCCGTTGCTGCATCCCCCCACTCAAAGAAGTAGGTTTATAATCTGCCCATTTCTCTAAACCCACAACTTCTAATGTTTCTAGAGCTTTCTGACGACGATTAGCTGCCTCAACCCCCCGTACCTTTAGTCCATACTCTACATTTTCCGCCACTGTTTTGTGAGGAAATAACCCAAAACGCTGAAATACCATTGAAATGTTTTTCAGACGTATCTCTCGCATTCGTTTTTCATCAACATGAGCAATATCTTCACCATCAATATAAAGATGTCCACTTGTAGGATTAATAAGACGATTGATGCAACGAACTAGGGTAGATTTTCCCGAACCAGATAACCCCATGATTACAAACAGTTCCCCTTTACCAATCTCAAAAGATACATCAGCTAATCCCAAAACATTACCTGTAGACTGTAATATTTCGTCTCTTGTTTTTCCATCCCGAAATAATTTAAGAGCGGCATGATGTTTTTTGCCGTAAATTTTAATTAGATTTTCTATAATTATTTTGGCAGTCATATTTTTACCTTTTAAAGGATAATTTACCTGAAAATTTAGGTTTCAAGCATCTCCTTATATTATGTAGAAAAAAAATCTTTTTAGCCAATCTTCCTCTGAAAAATCAGATATACAATCTATTCAATATAAGTTTGCTACATTAATTAGGGTTTGCACTCAAAAGTTTGTTGGCGAAGACAGGGAATAGGGAATGGGCAATAGGCAATAGTTACAGGGGTTAATTTTTCTAAATTTTTCCAATTTTTGTGAGAAAAAATCCCAAGTTCTCAAGATTAATTTAGTAATTTTTGGGCACTTTTTTTGACAAAAAAAACCTTTAAGATTTATCTATTAATGCTTTCATATTTAATCAGCAGAGCAATAATTATACGAAATTTTCTTAACAGAAATGCAACTTTAATTTCAGATTCAAAAACTTTTTTAAAAGCTATTCTTGTCTAGGTTATCAGCCACCGATTATTCTGTAATTATTAATTATTGAAAGTAGTTTTAAGCTTAGTAATATCATATCTATTCAGATACTCACATATAATTTTTTTTAGGGAAAAGCTTTATTATAAATAGGAAACAACGGGGATTTTTGGATATTCTCTTCTTGAGAAAAAAGTAGATTTTTATTCTTACTAATTCAGGCAATTTTAAATGATTGTAATTTTTTACCCTCAACTCTTCTTTTTCCAGGAGAATATGTTTGAGCAATTAATTAAAGTTAAAATCTTCTATGAATCAAATCTAAACCAAATAAATTTAGTTTTCTTTAGTCAATCATCTTCTTTTTAATAAAAGTTATCTCTTCATTTCAAGCAATTTTAAATCCTGTTAACTTTTCACCCTCAACTCTTCTTTTTCCAGGAGAATATGTTTGAGCAATTAATTAAAGTTAAAATCTTCTATGAATCAATTCTCAACAAGATAAATTTAGTTTTCTTTAGTAAATCATCTTCTTTTTAATAAAAGTTATCTCTTCATTTTTTCACATACTCAAGAGGGTGCATCTCAGATTTTACTAAATACTTTAGCTAAAAAGTAGATTTTTATTCTTACTAATTCAGGCAATTTTAAATCCTGTTAACTTTTCACCCTCAACTCTTCTTTTTCCAGGAGAATATGTTTGAGAAATTAATTAAAATTAAAATCTTCTATGAATCAAATCTAAACCAAATAAATTTAGTTTTCTTTAGTCAATCATCTTCTTTTTAATAAAAGTTATCTCTTCATTTTTTCACATACTCAAGAGGGTGCATTTCAGATTTTACCAAATACTTTAGATAAAACTAGATTTTTATTCTTACTAATTCAGGCAATTTTAAATCCTGTTAACTTTTTACCCTCAACTCTTCTTGTTCCAGGAGAATATGTTTGAGAAATTAATTAAAATTAAAACCTTCTATGCACCAAGCCTAAATAATCAAAATAAATTTATCTTTAGTGAATCATCTTCTTTTTAATAAAAGTTATCTCTTCATTTTTTAATATACTAAAGCGGGGCATCTCAATATTTGCAAAAAAAATACTTTCTTTAGAAAAAAGTATATTTTTATTCTTACTAATTTTTGAATTTTGAATTTTGAATTTTGAATTTCCCGTAGCAGCACTAGGCAACAATTCAAAAATGCGACTCAGGTTCTCTCCGCTCTTAAAATCTTAATTAGATGATCGAAAAATTGCTCTTGAAATTCATCAATAAATTAGCGGAGAGATTTTGTCGCGTTCAGAACAATAATTAAATTCTGCTTCTGGCTTCATTCTAAATTGTCAGTTTTGAAAATTTAACATTGTCTGTATTTACTAAAAATCATCAACTTTCTTAAAGTTTAACCTTATCTGGAAAAAGTCCGATATTGCCACTTATTAAGAACATGAGTTTGTGCAATCATTGCTGGAGTTTGTAACTCAGAAATTTGTTTTTGAGAAGCCTCTATCATCTCAGATTGGTTATGATATTTTTGTTGTAATTGAGTCAGTTTATTTTGATAATCTGCGATTATTTGTTTCTGAAGTTCTGACTCTTTTTCTAAGGCTTTATAAGTTTCCTGCGATACCATTGAAGCAACTATAGATTCCAGATTTTGCAACTCAATAAGTTGCTTTTGTAGCTGGTCCTGCAAAGCTTCATAATTTTCTTTTGGCACCATTAAATCTACTTGCGAGCTGAAACTTTCTAACTTGGCTTTCTGCTCTTCTGAATGTTTTTGCAAAGTTTGATAACTTTCTCTTGATACCATAGAAGCTACTTGCTCTTCTAGCTCTTGCAACTTATCTTGTTGTTTTTCTGACTCACGTCGTAGAGCATCATAACTTTCCCGCAACACCATAGAAGCTATTTGTACTTCTAGTTGCTGAATTTGATTTTCTTGCTTTTGTGACTGGTGCTGTAAAGAATCGTGAATTTCTTTGGACACCATCAAAGCTACTTGCTCTTTCAACTGTTCTAGTTGTGCTTTTTGCTCAACAGAGTCTTGCTGCAAAGTTTTGTATACTTCCTGGGACACCATAGAAGCTATTTGTACTTCTAGTTGCTGAATTTGATTTTCTTGCTCAAGTGACTGGTGCTGCAAAGAATCGTGAATTTCTTTGGACACCATCGAAGCTACTTGCTCTTCTAACAGTTCTAATTGTGCTTTTTGCTCAACAGACTCTTGCTCCAAAGTTTTGTATACTTCCTGGGACACCATAGAAGCTATTTGTACTTCTAGTTGCTGAATTTGATTTTCTTGCTCTTGTGACTGATGTTGCAAAGAATCGTGAATTTCTTTGGACACCATCGAAGCTACTTGCTCTTCTAACTTTTCTAATTGTGCCTTTTGCTCAACAGACTCTTGCTCCAAAGTTTTATAGCTTTCCTTTGGTATCATCAAAGCTATTTGTTCTTCTAGTTGCTTGAGTTGAGCTAGTTTTTCCTTGAAATCTAAGAGCGCTTTTTTATCTTCTTCTAATTGTTTTTGTAAAGTTTCATAACTTTCTCTTGACACCATAGCAGTCATTTGGTTTTCCAAATCCTTTACCCGTGCCATCTGAGATTCCAACTCTTGTTGTAAAGTCTGATAACTTTCCAATAATCCATTTTGTGCTCCTACAGACTCACTTAATGGTTCAGGAACTGTTACAACATCTATATCACCTTCAGGTAGTTCATTTTTGCTCAGAGCATTGTTGAGTGTATCCGACTGATTACTCAAATTTGCTGTTATCTGTGCCGCCTCTCTCAAAACCGCAAGGTCTCCTCTGGCGATGCGCTCAACTAGCTCAGACCTTGATAAATCAAGTTCTTTTGCTATCTCCTTTAGCTTCTTAGCGCTAGTAGGAGTAAGAGACACGCCTATTTTAACCTTGCTTTCTGTATAAGAGGTGGCACTACCACGTTTTTTTGACATTGGTATTCTCCTTGGCCACCATACTTTTTCCAGTATACCCTTTAATGGTATTCCTTCATTAATTAAAGTATTCCGAATTCACTTACTTCTAAGTAATTGTTCTTAGTTAGTAGGGAACAGGTCATTTCAGTTATCAGTTATCAGTTGTAAAAGAGATTCTTAGCAAACATTTATCATGCCTGGTATTATTTCATATCAAAACCCAAGGTAAAAACTAATACCATTTCATGTAAGTCATACATTTAAAAGTAAGATTTTATCAGTTATTAGTTATCAGTTCTAAGAGAGATTCGTAGCCAACATTTATCACGGTTAGTATTATTTCATATCAAAATATAAGGTAGAAACTAATACCATTTCATGGAAGTCATACATTTAAAGGTAAAAATACATTTAAAAGTAATATTTTATCAGTTATCAGTTCTAAGAGAGATTCGTAGCAAATATTTATCACGTTTGGTATTATTTTATATCAAAATCCAAGGTAAAAACTAATGCCATTTCATGTAAGTCATACATTTAAAAATAAGATTTTATAGGTTCAAAATTTTGACGCGCTTAGTAATATCAAATCTGATAGTATCAGCACAATTCACGCCTCGTAGAGATTTGGTCTCCCAACCCAAACTCTACTTCAGAATTTCTACCTCTTGAATGAACCTCCCAACTCACTCAAGAAACAGATTTGATATAATTTTTTGAAATTCTTTCACATTTAAACTTTGAAACTATTTCTGAAAAGTTTTCTATCAAATATACTCCTAAAACCTACTACTTAAAACCTGATCAACCTCGTTCATCAAACCTAGTATAAAAACCACCGTACTTTACCCAATATTGTTTTAAATCGTGGTGAGGTGTATGGAGACTTGCTTTAGCTTGATAAAGAACTACTTTTCTATGATTACCAATCCAAATTTTCTTCAGAGGTTTGACAGATATCAAACTCCCACCCAATGTTTGAACACATTCTGTAAATCTATCAATAGTAGAATATTCCACAGTTTCAAATAAAAAAAAATTTCCCGAGCAGATTATATGACGACTTCTAATCCAACCCTGCAATTTCTTTTCCGCTATTGGTGGTAACATTTTATTTCAGCACTCCCACAAGACTATTTCATGGCTGCTACCTTCAATTTTTTATTGGTAACTCATTAGCAAAACTTGTTTGTTTTTCAAATTTCAAATCTCCTGCTGCTGAACCCCATATTTGTTCATGTGTATTAATATCCATACCCTTATCTGAGCTAACCCAAGTATTTTCAGTTAACTCTACTTTACTAACTAGATAAGTATCACATCCTCTCTTATTAATTAAACATTTATTTCCCGGTTCAACACTCCCTGAAAATTTTTCTCCGTCTCGTTTAAAAATCATTGAACAGTTGTAACGACGTTCTATATTTTCTGGAGTAATAGTGTGTAAAATTGTAAGTTCTCTTGCTGCACCTGCATAGAGAATAGGGTCTTTAAGTTTGTAGTTTTCTATATAAATATAATCGCCTTTATCTATAAGTTGATGTACTCCTTGACGATATGGAGTCCAGATGTCATGATCATAAACCTGCTCGGAATAAAAACCAATACCAGGAAAAAAATTCTCTGGCAAAGGTCGGAAAAAAACATGAATATGAGCATAAAGAGTTGGATTTTCCCAGGCTTGTTTTCGGTTACTAAAGTCTCCTGCCATCCAACTAGCTAGAGTAATTAAGTTATTCAAATTTGTCTTATCTTTTGTCTGGGAAATATTCATAATCTTCCCTATTTATTGTTAATTTTTTTTTGCTTTTTATTATCAAGTTTTTTCAGAAAAACTATTTATAGCAAAAGGCAGAAGGAAAAATTTTGCTTTGTCTAAGTTTTAGAATTTTTATCTATCCTAACCTTTGCTTTTACTGCTATATCTCTATACTTATATAATTAGCCAGAGATCATTAAATATAACTATATCTGAAGCAATTGGAACCAAGTATAAATAAGCAATTTCCAATATTTAAGCAGAACAAATTATTGCTATATAATTATACAAATTTACGTTTTTAAGAAAAGGTAACTATTAATAATTAATAATTAATAATTAATAATTAATAATTATTTTTTCTCATTTAACTTTTCCTCATTTGACAAAGAACGAATTTCTGATGAAAAAGAGGCAGTTAATACACCATTACCATCACTGGTTTTAATCAACGATACCCTAAACCTAAGATTGGGAGTACCAAACCAAATTTTTTCTTCAGCAGCAGCACGGTCATATTCTGTATGTAGAATAAAAGTGCCATCTTCAGTAAGATAATATTCTCCCGCAGCAGGAATAGTTTCTGCATACCCTTGGGAACGTAATAATTTTCCTTTTTTGAGATTATCTGGCTCGGGTATTGGTACTAAGACACAACTACCTTCAATAATTTCATTTTCATCCCAATCTGATTCTCCTTGCCAACTCATCTGAAAAGGAGAAACAGCTTTAGCTATATCTACTCCACTAGAGTTACACAATTCTATTACCTCTGGAGCATTTGTTGGTAAAGAAACAATATCTATTGTTGAACGAACTTCTTCAAAATGACTAAATGCTAAATTATGGCCACTACGTTGCGATCGCCAACGTCCAATAGAACGTTCCACAAATTCTACGACATCCATGATAATTAATAATTAATAATTAATAATTAATAGTTAATCTCTAAAGTTTTAAAGCCTCTCCTTTTTAATGGATAATTAATAATTTATAGAAAGTTTTTATTATTCATTAATTAACCCGGTTTCTTCGAGGTAACAATTATTCCCACCATTTTTTCAGAAGAAACCAGGTTTTTTTAACAAGCACTTACCAAAGGATAATTGATAATTAATCAATCCGGTTTCAAGCCTCTCCTTACCAATTGATAATTGATAATGAAAGAATATAAAAATTACTTTTTCCTACTTGAATAAACTTTTTAACTTCCATTATCCATTATCCATTAATAACAGGTTCTTGACTTTTAATTTAACCAACCTCAGTAATTTTTAGGATTTTGCCACCTGTTTTTTGAATGCTGTTAATTTTTGCAGTTAGCTGTTCATAAGATACTGTATAAGTTGTTGCACTGCGTTTAACAACAGGACCAATACCAGTTTTAGTAACTGAGATTTGGAAACGTTTAATTCTGTTATTATAAGGAGCACTTACAGATGCAGGTTCTGTAATTTTTGTACCCATATTAGCAGCTAAATCTAAAGTCAATTGGGAAGGCTTATTTCTGTCACTTGTAGCATATCCTCGTTCCAGAGCAAATGTCCGATTAAACGTTACATTTTTCATGCCAACTACAGTGCTAGTACCTTGTGGGTATGGAACAATATTTTCCCCAAAGTTTTGAATATACTCGTCACTGTTTGTGTAAGAATCAATTTCTGCTTCGTATCCTTGTTCGTTGTATATTTGAATGTGTTCAGAAATTTCTGCTTGGTCTTCAGGAGCACGACCTAATATATGCTTAAAGTTTAGTTCTATGAATCCATAAGGAGAAGATGATTCAAAAAACAAAGAGAAATATAGGTCCGATTTAGCAACCATATTCACAAATTGACGGACAGAAATTTCTCCATTTCGGAGAAATGATTCGGCGCTAGTTAGACGCTGACTTTCCATTACATGGATATTGCCCAAAACTTGCTTATAAACAGCTCTAATCACAGCTTGTATTTCATCTTCTGTAGCATTAGAACGTAGGTCTATTGGATCGATTGTGTCTACCCAGAGTGACATTTTTAACTCCTTGTATTTAAAAGATTTTGATTTTTTCCTTTCATTTTATAGTTGCAGTGTTCATAGCTCATAGCTAATCATTTTTTTTATAAAATAAACAGAATAACTACCAACCATGAACTACTGCAAATTTTTTTTATTTTACCCTTTTTTTCTCATGGATATTATTACTAAACTATAACAACTTTATTGTTTAATTTCAATTTTAGTTTTTATGAACCTAGCAACTAATCTATTCAAGAAAAATGAGTAAATAATTTTCTGATTTTAACTCCTAGCTGATAGGAGTAATACTCGAAATTACACCGCCCTGTTGATGAATCCTTTGATACTCTTTAGAAAGTTGATCGAAAGGCACCAAATAGACTTTATTGCTACGGCGGAATTTGGAAACACGATTTACTACCTTTGAGCTATAAGCTGTTACTTCAACACGGTAAACTTTACCATCAGAACTAGCTCCTACTCCATGTCTACTTCTAGCACCTAAAGGTGTATCTTGGAATGACCAACCATCAGAACCACCAGAAGGAGGAACTACTGCCAAAGGCGTTTCTTGAATCACATATTTATTCAAAGCAGGGCTTTTTCCAGCTAAACTTCCTTTGAAGTCGCTGCTAGAAGCTCCACGCAATAGTTGGAAAATATGAGTAAAACCAACCATTTTTTTGCCAGTTTGGGTTTTGTAACCTCGATAATAAGGAACAATATTTTCCCCATAAGCACTACTATATTCGTCACTATCAATGTAGGAATCAATGTCAGCTTCAAAACTTCCTTCATCCAGGATATTGCTATGAAGTTTCATTTCATCGTAGCCATCGGGAGCGCGACCTAAAAAGTGCTTAAAATTTAATTCAACTGCACGATAGCGGGGGCAAGTGTCAAAGAACCGAGAACGATACAAGTCAGAGCGTCCAACTTGACGTACAAATTCACGGACAGTAATTTCCCCTTCTTTGAGTTTAGACTCTGCTACGCTGAGTCTTTCACTATCCATAACGTAAGCATTGCCCAAAACTTGCCTATAGACAGCTCGAATCACAGTTTCTACTTCTTCTGATGAGCGTCCAGGCAAAAGTTCTACAGGTTCTGTATCTTCAAAAAGGCCAACCCCTAACTGAGATGCAGGTCCAAAAGTCATTTGAACTATCTCCTAGATAAAAATCTCGTTTGCTGAAAAAAATGTATTTTTCAGTTACAAAACTGAAAAACTTGGACTCATTACTAAAATCTATTCCTAAAGGAGGACCTGGATTATATAAACTTATGAGCCTATTTTTTTAAGTTTTCTACTTTTCTGGAATATACACTGCTTGTAGGCTTTTAATTATGAAGAATTATAAATTTTTGTAACCATATATAAATATACACTGGATCTTTTCTCATCAAAGATTGTAAGGTAGCAATTAAGGTAAAAAAATATTCTTGTAGTTGAATATTTAGCAATTTTTAGTTATATATACAAAAATATGTATGTTTTAAATCACCAATTTTTCAATATTTAATGTTTTTTTGTAAAAAAAAAGGTTATAATATAAATTTTTGAGAATGATCAAGTGAAAATTTTTATGATTAGCTAGCTTGTAAAATTTTCAAAATAATATCCTAATATGTAAGCATTCAGCTATTAGCATTCAGCACTCAGTTTTTCAACGTAATAACTATCTAAGGTTAGCTAAAGCTGACCAATTTATTCAGAAGTTTTAATTCTCCTTGAAGACTAATTCCTTCTGAGTTTATTATCATCTGTGAATAACCCATAGCTGACTACTGAATCCTTACCCTAATACTTGTTTATTTGATTTATTTTCAATCAAATAAACAAGTATATATCTGAAATTCTTGGATAATTTAAAATAAATTTTGCTAATATATAAGCATTCAGTTATTAGCATTTAGCACTCAGTTTTTCAACGTAATAACTATCTAAGGTTAGCTTAAACTGACCAATTTATTCATAATTTTTAATTCTCCTTCGAGACTAATTCCTTCTGAACTGATGATCATCTGTGAATAACCCATAGCTGACCGCTGAATCCTTACCCTAATATATCTTTATTTGATTAAAAATTAATCAAATAAGCAAGTATATCCCTGAAATTATTTGATAATTTAAAATAAATTTTGCTAATATGTAAGCATTCAACTATTAGCGTTCAGCACTCAGTTTTTCAACGTAATAACTATCTAAGTTTAGCTAAAGCTGACCAATTTATTCATAATTTTTAATTCTCCTTGGAGACTAATTCCTTCTGAACTGATGATCATCTGTGAATAACCCATAACTGACCACTGAATCCTTACCCTAATATATCTTTTAAACAAGCATATACATGAAATTCTCAAATAGTTTAAAATAAATTTTGCGTATTGATTTTTAACCTTAAAATACTTATTCCTGAATTTGCAAGTCAAAGGATTAAGAGTAAATTTAGTTCAAGATTTGCCTAATTTTAGCTTGTATTTATAGGGTATTTTCTGAATAATTCCTCAGCTTAAGATGAGCAAAATTTCAAATTCGTTGATAGTTCAAATTTTCCCAGACGCAAGCAGTTTTTCCTTGTGACAGATTTAGAATGTTTAGCTTACAGTGTAGGTCACGCAGATGATGGAATATGTCTGCTAGTTCGCATTGGAGTACACCGGATTTTATTAGATTGTGGCATTACCAATATTTCATTATTAACCAATGAAATTAAACAACTACTACCTGCTGATATTGTATTATGCTCCCACGCACATTCAGATCATGCTCAAGGACTATTAGCACTCCATCAAACTTTTCCACAATTGCCAATATATGCTAGTGAAACAACAACTAAACTTTTACCTCTAAATTGGCCAGAACTTCCTATTTCTGAAGTCCCTGATTTTTGTCAACCTTTACCTTGGCACTCACCAGTAGAACTTCGTAGCGATCTAACTGTAGAGCTTTTTCCTGCGGGTCATTTACCAGGAGCAACAGCTTTTCTCCTCACCTATACTAGAGAAAATCGAACCTATAAACTCTTATATACAGGGGATTTCTTTTTATCTAATAGTCGTTTGGTTGAAGGTCTACCTTTAGCAGATTTACGAGGACTCAAACCAGATATATTAATAATTGAAGGTAGTTATGGCACAGCTCGTTATCCACATCGGCGACAATTAGAAAATAACCTTGCAGAAAGAATATATCAAGCTATTACTTCTGGAACTTCAGTTATCTTGCCAACTCCCCCTTCAGGATTAGGGCAAGAATTATTGATGCTTCTACGCAGTCATCACTATTTCACAGGTCGCGACCTGGATATTTGGGTTGAGGAAAAGGTGGCCAGAGGTTGTGACCTCTATTTACAACTATTGTCTCAATTTCCCACAACTGTACAAAATTTTGCTCAATATCAACCTCTATTTTGGGATGAAAAGATAAAACCCCGCGTACTGAGGCGATCGCCTGAACAATTTCCGGCCACAGAAAAGCCTTATATCCTCATTGCAGATCGAGATACTGATTTGAGCCAATACCTTCTTAATCAAGATAATTCTATTATTATCTTACTACCTGAAAGACCAGGAAAAATATCACAGGAGTTGAATTTTGCTCATACCGAAACATATCTCCTCACCGATCATTGCGATGGACTTGGCACAACACAGTTAATTCACAATTTACGGCCTCAACATATAATTTTTGTTCATGGTTGTCCAAATTATTTAGCTGACTTAACTAACCTTGAAGAGTTACGCAACCGATATAAACTACACTCTCCAGCTAATGGTACATTAGTAGAGTTACCAATAGGTGAGACATTTATAGTACCTACATTACCAGAAACTAATTATGAAGGGGAATTAAATGAGCTAGAAACAGAGGTAATAATTTCTTTACCTCAAAGCATTACAAATGATAATCGTTGGCCAAATTTTGCTGATACAGGTCTTGTAGAGGTTCGTTGGCAAGGAGAAGAGTTGGTTGTTAGAGGAATATCCCAACGAGAACTTCTTAGTCAAAGCAGCGATCGCTTTATCTCTCCTGAGTTAGACTGTTGCGGTAATTGTTTACATTACCGAGGACAACATTGTTCCAATCCTGTTTCAGCTCTATATGGCTTTAAGGTAACATCTGATGGATACTGTCCCATGTTTGAGTCGATTCATTTTCCTTTTACCTCTACTGGGGAGACAGAAACAAATGACTAATTAATCAAGATAAAGAGCAAAATAATAACCAGTATTTGTTTAGTTAACCTAAATTTAGCCTTTAATTATCTATTCTCATCTTTAACTTCCCTGCCGGGAAGTCCCGCTCTCTACCGTTTTGCTAGCGCATAACTGCACATTTCGGCTGTCGCCGACATGAAAGGCGGAGCAAGTGCGGCAGCTATTAGGGGAGCGTCGGGATGAAAGCCAGGGCAAACGCTTAGACGTCTCCACAAATAAAATGTTCCGCTCCCCGAGACCACGCAGGAGGTATTTTATTATGATACTTAGAGTTGGTCTAAGAGCAACGAAAACAGGGGGAGGACATCACCTCTGTCATGCGCAGCAGTCAGGGTTTCTCTGCCTGAAGAATCCCTATTTTTCCCCTAAGGGCAACGTCGGGAGTATGTCAAACTATTCGTGTTGATTTGATTCTGGATACTGATTGCGAATCCGTTCAGCTTCTGGACAATCTTCAGATACTAGAGGTTCAATATCACCTCTAGGAACGGACGCTAACTTTTGGGTAATAGCTCCTATACTTTCTAAACGCACCATTTCTTCCCAAGAACAGATTTCATCTTCTTCATCTGTTTCATAACGTATTGTTACTAAATCTCCCTCTATATCTAATATCTTTGCTTTTTCAATCCAACGCTGCTGGTCTCGCAAGAAAATACAGACCTCACGACCGTCGCAACAAAGTTGATATATCTTGCGTTGTAGCATTGGCTTGTTATACTCCCAATTAATAATTTGTTGACATATTCACTACACTTTTAGGGCAGTGATTTCCTGGTTTTCAACCTTTCAGTAGATTAACGCTCGATCAAACCCTTTTATCATTTGTTATATGTGATAGTCTTAACAGTTTCTCCACTTTTATTTTTAGTCTCTGAAGTCTGTGAATGTTTTCCAGCGACTTATCTCACAAAACTACACAATTTTTTTGGTTGCTTGTATCTACTTAAAAAAGTTTATTGAATCATTTAACAATAATGACTTACAAGTAAGCTGTTTTTTTACTAACTACCTTTTTGTTTTACTATAACATATTTTTAAAACCTATAAATCAACAGATACAATAACACATACTTAAAAATGTAATGCTAAGACCCTATTTTCTTATATGCTAGCATGAATAACTATATATGACTAGACTTTTGTAGACAGTTTACAATATTTGTCTCCTTATATCTAGATTTGTGTTGATAGTCATCCTTGTCCATCAAAGTTACTAACTCTTAACTTTTTAATATTTGGTTCAACTTCCCTGAGATTTTATATGTTTTCTTAATCAAATAATTAACTCCCTAATTTATAATTTTAGCCTATAAAGTATAAAGATATTGAAGTTTTTGGCCAAAGTCCTTACTATCTAATCTGTTTTTGATTTACAAATTTTATACAAACATGATTTTTTTGCTTCCATAACTTAAACATAAGTTTGCTTGTACAAATATTAACTAGCTATAAGCTTTTCCTGACGGAATGCTGCGCAAACAGGATTCAGCGCTCGGCTAAAAAACAAGGATAATTGTCCCCCTAGTGTCGCTGCGCGGAATTCAAAATTCATGCATTATTCGTTAGTAAGGCTTAAGGGAAGCTATTTGCTGCAAAATGTTATTTCTGCCATCCTACAGTAGCTTATTTGAAAAACCATCTGGTATCAATGTTATGGTGGGAGAATCCCCCATCAGATTTCGGTCATTGCTGAGAACTGTTGCCTATAGCCTTGTGCCAGCAAAGTAAAGTAATATCCTAATTACTTACTGCTACTTGAATATTAAATATTCAATATAAATTAACTGTTCTGATAAATACCAAGAAATAACTAGAGTTAAACTTGCCATAAAATATGGCTATTTTTTTCAACAATTAATAATTCTTACCTCTCCTTGAAAAGAAGAGGATTGGCTCAAAGGAATTTTTTTCTTGTTTCTCCTTTAAATGAAAGGCTTTAAACCTTAATTATTCGGTAACTATAAAAAAACGATCAAATTTACACTTTATTCCATATAGATTTTAATCTACAGAATTGGTTTCATCAATTAAATATCAATCATACATAATTCTTGATTTATCCAAATTTATTAACCTAAAATTTTGAGAAATTCAACAAAATAAAAAATATGAATTACACACGTACTTTGACTCAAGCATCTCTTTTTGACTTAGCAAGTTCCGGTGATTTTCAAGCAATTACTCAGTGGATTAATAAAAAACTAAAACCCCAAGGAATTTCAGCTCGTATAGCTAAAGAAACTACTGAATATCTACAAATTTTAGTGGAGTTTCAGCGTGAACCTCCTACAGATAGATTAATTAACTTTATATGTCATCAACTTTGGCAACTTAACTCTCCCCTAGAAAGAATAAAGATTATAGGGCGCTTGAGTGGTTCACCCAAAATACTCTGGAAACACTCTGTAAAAATTAATTCCCCAGCCAAAAGCAACTTAAATAAGCAACATTATTTTGCCAACAAAACTGATAACCTGAAATTTAAAACATTTCGATCTTTGATGTTAATAGGTTCAACAGTAGCAGCTTTTATTTTAGGTTGTTGGGTAAGTTATAATGCGTTGCTAGTAAGACATTCAAGTTCACAGAAGTGGGTGGAAACTGCGAATGCTGAGAAAGTAGAAAAAGTACAAGTAATTAATCATAAAAAGATAGCCAACCCAAATGATCCTACTGTCACCTTGATGTTTGGTGGAGATGTTAATTTATCTAATCCAGTTTCTAATTTAATCAAGGGAAATTATAAGTTACCTTTTGCGAAAATGGATGAATATAGAACAGCAGATTTGGCTATAGTTAATCTAGAAAATCCTTTAACTCGTTCGACTCTCAAAAGTACAACTCAGCAAAAAAAATTAAGGGTAGATCCAAACTATGTTAAAGTATTAACCTCAGGAGGAGTCGATCTGGTCAATTTAGCTAATGACCATACTATCGGTTATACAGAAAAAAGCCTAGCAGAAACCATAGAAACTTTAGAGGATGCAGGTATTCATTCTTTAGGAGCTGGCAAAACAAAAGAAGAGGCTAGAAGGCCAAAAATCTTTGAAGTTAAAGGCCAAAAGATTGCATACCTAAATTATTATGATACAGATATTCAATCCAACAGTGGATCGGTAAACGTTAATATTCACAATAAGGATCGGATATCTTCAGATATTCAAATTTTGAGAAAACAAGTAGACTGGATTATTGTTAACTATCACTGGGGAGTTGAATTATCAGAATATCCTGGAGATTGGCAGATGGATATAGCTAGAATGACAATAGATCAAGGTGCTGATTTAGTAGTAGGACATCATCCTAAAGTATTGCAGGGGGCAGAAATTTATCAAGGGCGACCTATCATATATTCTTTGGGTAATTTTATTTTTGGAGATACTTCTAACAAAGAGAGTGATTATGAGACAGCAGTCTTGAAAGTATCCTTAAAACCAGGAAAAATGAAGATTGAGTTTTTGCCAGTAGTGGTTAGTCAATACCAACCCCAGGTTGTCAAAGGTGAAAAAGAAAAGGAAATTCTTAAACACATTGCTCAAATTTCTAGTGTTTTTCATCAACCAATGAGGACTCCTGTAGCAATAGATGCAATAAATAAAAATTTCAATTTTGTTGGTATTGACTCTCTTCCAACAAAATCAAATTCTAATACTTTATCAACCCCAATTTTACCTGAGTTACCTCCAAAGTCTCCAAAAGATGATCGAAATTCTAGAAACTCTTCTCATAATAATTCAGAGGAAGAAGCAAGTCTTGATGCTAATAATAGCTTTCCTCTAGCACCGATATTAAATCCTATAAAAACTCCTAAAGAAGCCAAAGATCCTTTCATTAAAGAGCCATTTATCAAAGAACCTTTTATTGAATTGCCTCGTTTACAAATTTAATCAAGATTGTACACATATTAAAAATTATTGCTACTCGCGCTGCCCTTTGTTTTTTGTTATTCTCAAAAGTGGAGGGGGTAAATACAGAAAGGGAAAACTTGTCTAAAGTTATTTAAATTTACTCATAAATATAGCTCCTCTAGCTAAAATGAATAAGTTTTTTTCAATTGTTCGTCCATTGAGTTGTTATCAGCTACAATTAAGATATGAAGCTAGTTGAACGTCATATTATCAACAAATTACATTATTTGTGGTCAGCTTGTGGCCACAAGGCTTTTTTGTCGAAAAATTTGTTTAACGCGAGCTAACTATTATTATCGTCAATATTTTTTTTCCAATCAAAATAAATTAAATTTTACTGAGCTTTATTACCAAGTATCTAAAAGTGACGAATATCAAGCTTTACCCACCAAGGTAAGTAAGAAAATTATGTTTGAGATTAGACCAAAGTTTGACAAGTTATTTTGCCGCTTTAAAAAAGTGGAAAAAACAGCCCAATAAATTTTTAGGAAAATCCAAAATTCCCAAATATAAACATAAGACATGCATGCTGAAATATTCTGCCCTATCTAGATGAGTCAATTTACAAAAAAGCTTTAAAAAAAGGAATTTGTCATCTGTCTATGAGTGAAATCAAAATTCCCACCTCACAGACATAAATAATAGAGGCAAGAATCATCCCCAAAAGTAGCTGTTCTACTATAGAAATAGTCTATAAAAAATCGGAGGGAATAACACATAATCAACAAATAGTAGGAGTGGATTTAGGAGTAAATAACTTAATGGCTGTAACAAAAAATCAAACAGGAGTTTCACCTTTTTTGATTAAATGCAGACCATTAAAAGCAATTAACACATCTTCTAATAAACAGCGCTCTTGTTTACAATATCAATTAAAAACCAACCACAATAAAACTAATTATCATCGGTCAAAAAATAACTCACAAACAAAATTGTCGAGTAGAAAACTATCTCCATACAGCAAGTAAAAAGGTAATATATTGGTGTGTAAACTATGAAATAAGAACCTTAATTATTAGGTATAATCAAACTTGGAAAAAAGAGATAAAATCAGGTCAAAAGAACAATCAAAAATTTGTGAATATCCCTCATTATAGGTTAATAGAGATGCTAAGGTATAAAGCCTAGCTAAGAGGAATAAAAGTAATAATTGCCAAAGAATCTTATACATCTCAATCGATATGTTTGGATGGGGATAATTTACCGAAATATGGAGATAAAAAACCTGATTTTAGTGGAAAAAGAGTAAAAAGAGGGTTGTACAAAACAAGGGAAAATAAATTATTAAATTCTGACGTAAATGGGCCGTTAAACATTATTAAAAAAGTAATTTCTGATGTCTTTTCCCCTTGTAATAAAGGGTTTGCCGTTTAACCCTGTGGTGGTCTATCCACCACGAATGACTATACTTTTAGATCTTTGAGTAAGTTTGAGTAAGTTTAGTTGAGCGGTTGAGAAACACAGCATAACAATGCAGATTCAAAAAACTAATTGATGATTGGTAGTAAATTACTATCCTGTCATCAAACAAAAACTAGAGATATAAATAATAATTTGGTAAATGACCAAAACAGTTAATTTTTATTTCTAGCTTTTGTAACTCAATGCCCAATATTAAATACTAAATTCCTGAATTAAAAACTGTGTTTGCCATCGCACTGCAACAGAAACAATACAAAACTTATACCCTCTCTGATTTATCATTTAATTCCAGTATTAATGTAGTTCCAGATAGAGGAGGAATAATTACCAGTTGGCGTGTTAAAAATCAGGAGCTACTTTACTTTGAGCCGAAAAGCTTTGAGAATAGAGAATTAAATGTAAGAGGTGGAATACCAATCTTATTTCCCATTTGTGGCAACTTACCAAATAATATATATAACTACAATGGGAATAATTACACTATCAAACAACATGGATTTGCACAATATCTACCTTGGGAAGTCATAGGAAAGTCAAATCAAGATAGAGCTTCGATAACTCTAGTTTTAACTAGCAATAGATTAACCAGAACTGTTTATCCATTCGACTTTAAACTTACTTTTACCTATCAACTTAAAGGTAATTCTCTAGAAATATTCCAAACTTACACCAACTTAGGCAATACACAAAGGATGCCTTTTTCAACGGGGCTAAATCCTTATTTCTTAGCTCCAAATAAGCATCAGCTCCACTTTGATATCCCTTCAATGCAATATTGGGATTATAAGACAAGGACTTTCCATTATAATAACTGTAAGTTCGATCCGAATTTGGATGAAGTAGATGCAGTATTTGAAAAATTAACAGGCTTGGCCACAACTGTTGAAGATCCAAGTCGTAATTTGAGAATTACACTGAGTTACACTTATCCCTATTCAACTATTGTTTTCTGGACAGTTAAAAATCAGGATTTTTATTGTTTAGAACCATGGACAGCTCCTCATAATTCTCTCAACACAGGTTATCGTTTAGTTAATTTGGAACCTGGGTCTTCTTGCGAAATGCTCATCAGACTTACTGCAACATTTGTTTAATGTTTGTATGTTTAAGGCGGTCTTGTAGTATACCTTTGATTATTATCCCCAATGATGAATTATCAGGCTCCAAAGATCGCTACTCCATTACAACTTGTCACAAAATATAAAATTTTTCCGGAAAACTCTTGCAATATTTGTGATGACTATGCTAATCTTAGTAATTGTGTGAGACAAATCTAATAAACATAAATTAGGGTCGCTAGCTCAACGGTAGAGTACTCGGCTTTTAACCGATTTGTTCCGGGTTCGAATCCCGGGCGACCCATGATAACTATATTTAATGTAAATTACCTGATAGTAAATTCTATTTGTTTACATGCTCAATTATTTACTATATTAACTTCTAAGAGCGCGAGAACATAAGTCCCGCGCTGTATGCGAAGAATCAGCGTCGGGATACATGGAGTCTCGCCGCTTACTGAGTGGGGTTCGATGCCCCCGAAGCAAGCATTTACCACCGCACTCTATTCGTGGTAAAATAACTCCATGCTGAACATGAACTACACTTACCGAATCTATCCAAATGCCGCACAGCAGACCAAACTGCTGGAGTGGCTTGAGACGTGCAGAGGCGTGTACAACTACGCTTTGCGCGAACTCAAGGACTGGATTGCTTCGCGTAAGTGCTCGGTGGACAGGTGTTCGTTGGAGAAGGAATACATCATTCCGGCCGATGAACCGTTCCCGTCTTACCACCGTCAGCAAAACAATCTGCCCAAAGCTAAGAAGCAACTTCCGCATTTGGGCCAGGTACATTCTCAGGTTTTGCAAACTACGATTC
>NZ_JAAHHT010000118.1:25644-27568 GCF_010672085.1 Okeania sp. SIO3I5 | reverse complement strand
TTTCAGTATTATTATCAAAAGCAACTTTGAGATTACGTTTCAGAGTCATTTTCAAATATTCACTCGGTTCAACTAACTCGATATTAGGAAACAAATTAACCATATTAATACTAAGATCAAAAGTAGCTTGAGCTTGATTAATAGTTTTAAAATCACTGTAAGCCATTTTTAAATGCTCCTTGAATCCAAAAATAATAATAACTAAATTGTTAGCTAGTCGGAATAGCGATCGCTCATTTATCTTTTTTTGTTTGGTAGGGGTTTGGTCTCCAAACCCTAACAATTTGGTCTCTGGTCTCCAAACTCTGACAATATTCAATTGTACCAATACTACCGGATTTTATATGAAATATAGCAATTTACGATCCCCCTAAATCCCCCTTGAAAAGGGGGACTTTGAAGTTCCCCCCTTCTCTTTTGGGGGGTTAGGGGGGATCGAAATTGTTAGTCGATCGGAATAGCGATCGCTCATTTATCTTTTTTTGTTTGGTAGGGGTTTGGTCTCCAAACCCTAACAATTTGGTCTCCAAACTTTGACAATATTGAATTGTACCAATACTACCGGATTTTATATGAAATATAGCAATTTACGATCCTCCTAAATTCCCCTTTTCAAGGGGGACTTTGAAGTTCCCCCCTTCTTAAGAGGGGTTAGGGGGGATCGAATATCTGTACCTCGCAGATTAAAGAATTGCTATAGCTAATTTATTCTTACTTCTGCTATTATAAATAAACAACCCTTTTTTTGGAGCATAATATTTATGGAAACACTCTTATTAAGTTATGAAGAAGTTGGCAAGATTGGTAAACAGGTTTATCAAAATAGTATCCGCGCTGCTGTTGAAACACCAGAAAATATAGGCAAAATGGTGATTATTGATATTGAAACGGGGGATTATTCTGTTGATAAAAATGGTTTAAAAGCAGCAGATTATCTCTATGAAAAAAATCCCCTAGCTAGATTATTTGGCATTCGTATTGGATATAATGTGGCTGCGTCTTTTGGTGGTAATATGGAGCGTGTTAGCGAATGATTTCTGGTATTGTTAATAATGGACGTCCTACAGTATCAATACCATTTCGTCTCCCTAATAATCCTGATTTTTCCATTCAGTTTGTGATTGATACTGGGTTTACAGATGAACTATGCTTACCTAGTGAAGTTGTTGATTTGTTAGGTTTACCTTTTAAGTTTACTTTGCCTGCTAATTTAGCTGATAATACAGAAGTTATGTTACCCGTTTATGAAGCAATTATTCTCTGGAATGGTGAAGAAAGAATAGTTCGAGTTTGGGGAACTGGGAGACAACCTTTATTGGGTACGGCGATGTTAGAAGAAGCAGAATTGGTAATTCAGTTTACTGAAGGTGGATTGGTAACTATTGAAGATTTATGAAAAAGGGGAAGAATCTTAGAAAAGAAAGACAGAAACTACCGGAATAGACAAGACGATCCAAAACAAAGTAGGGACGTTCCATAACGAAAATGCGAACGTCCGTACAGCAGGAAGTAAACAGTAAAATGTCATGTTATGACGTTTTATATCGGTTTTATGAAGCAGAAATTGTTATTGCACAATTAAAAGCAAAATTTCAGCAGATGCGAGAGGATAAGAAGTCAGAAATCAGAAGTCAGAAGTTAATTTCTTGCTATGACTATGTTTTAGAATTTGAGAATGTTCTAACAAGTAATGGCGACTGCTGTAAATATAGTCTTTCTCAAGCAGCTATTCGCGGTTTAGATGAAATTTCTAGTTATTTTGCTAATGTTAGTCTAGAAGCAGGCGATCGCTTTGTGCAACTTGATTTGAGATGAGGGTTTGGAGAGCAAACCCCTACGGTAATGTTTTCTGATTTTTTGGCGCTATGAGGGGTAAGACCCCAAACTGCAACGTTGTAGTTTTTGAGATTTTTGGATGATTTTG
>NZ_JAAHHT010000118.1:8872-25634 GCF_010672085.1 Okeania sp. SIO3I5 | reverse complement strand
CAACTTGATTTGAGATGAGGGTTTGGAGAGCAAACCCCTACGGTAATGTTTTCTGATTTTTTGGCGCTATGAGGGGTAAGACCCCAAACTGCAACGTTGTAGTTTTTGAGATTTTTGGATGATTTTGAATCTGGTTCTATAATCAATGTTCAACTTGATTTGAGATGAGGGTTTGGAGAGCAAACCCCTACGGTAATGTTTTCTGATTTTTTGGCGCTATGAGGGGTAAGACCCCAAACTGCAACGTTATAGTTTTTGAAATTTTTGGATGATTTTGAATCTGGTTCTATAATCAATGTTCAACCTGGTTTTCTATAAAAAGTGGCAATGCAATTTTTTAATACTGATAACTCGTATCTGAGCGATCGGCAATAAATCAATGGGTTAGAAAAAACTGATAACTGAATAAGACTGTTGAAACGCACTTATGTTAAAGCCTACAAATCTCTGCGCGAGAGAAGAGACACCCGTCACCAAACCAAAACGAACGCACCCCCCTCTGCACAACGCACAACCACGACGGGAGATACCCTATGTAATGCGTATCTAAGCTAAAAGTTAGGTCAGAGTAATACAACCATTCTCCTCCTTGACGCCATCCAACTTTGTCACAGAAATCTTTCCATACTTTCTCATCATACTCTCCCTTACCACCTAATTTCTGATAAATTTTCTTTTGCACAGAAAAGCCAAACTTAGCATGACTATATTGTACCCAAAGTTGGTCAATTGTGCGGAGGTCTCTACAGGGAAATTTATCTATATCTTCTACTCTTAGCCAACCTTCCTCCTCTCGCCCTGCAACTTGCAACATACAACGAGCAGTTTCTTCATCTGCTTCTTCCCACTTTCCTTTACTGAGCAATTTCTTTAATTTAGTATAATCACAACCAACATCAGACTTGAGTTGAACTTCAGACAACTGTTGAGAAATAGCAACAGGCATTTGAGGCCAGATTTTATTTAAAGCTTCTACCGAAATAGCTAACCCTTCCGCTCCCTCATTCTCCATATTGGTAGCTACACCTAAAACACGATCGCTCAGATCAACTACAGGTGCCCCACTATAACCTTTACGAAGGCGGCCTGAACTAATCAACAAATCCCAAACTATAGTCTTTTCATTACTTTGAGTTAGGAAACTCTCTTCACCCAAAACTCCTTTAACAATTTTGAGTCTTCTCTTTTTTTCTTCACCATAAAGATAGTAACCTGCTATCCGAAATTCTCTATTTTCTGCGTTGGATAAAAGTGTTAGTTGCAAGATTGGAATATTGAGATTTTTAACTCGCAATACTGCTAAATCAAAACCTTTAATATTTCCTGTTGCTAAAACTTCTACGAAAATCTCATTAATATCATTTACTAATATATTTTCCTCTTTACCCACATCTTCAACAACATGAGCGCAGGTCAACAGGTAAGTGTAATCTTGATCTTTATAAAAAGCAAATCCAGTACCAATAACATTTGCTTTTTTCTCCAACTTACTGCTAATTAAAACAATAGATTCTTCTAGTGGTAGACTCATTTAACTCTAATAGATATATTGGGTATGGGTATGTTTAAGGAAATACTGAATATTATAAGTTATTGATGTACAATAATAGAGTTTATACTCATTTCTATTAGCGAATTTGCCTCAAGTAGCTCGACTAACTGAGACAGGTTATTTATAAATAAATTCATCAGTTCTTTGTTAGGAATATTACCAGTGGTAACTAACAACAACTTATAAGGTTCTTGACGAATTAAAAAAGAATCAAAAAAATCATGGTCTTTAGTAACAACAATTCGATTTTCTAGAACAGAAAGAGAATTAATTTCTGTATCTGGAGTGGCATTTTGAAGAGGTAAATCTTTTGTGTGAATAGTATCGTAACCCGCAGATCGGAGAAAAACTGCAAGACGCACTGGTAGTTGTGCGTCAACTAAGAACTTCATGGCACTATGCTATAAATACTTTTTACTTGAGTTAAACGAGTAGCAAACTGTAAAGCAGCTAGAATATCGTCTCTTTCTAAATCATCGTAGTCTTCAAGAATTTCCTCAATAGTCATGCCACTACTCAGCAATTCTAGTATAAATTCTACTGGATAACGCAATCCCCGGAGGCAGGGTTTTCCGTGACAGATGTTTGGGTTGATAGTGATTCTTTCTAGGAGTTTTTTATTGCTCATTTCTTCTATTGTTAGTTAATTGAAACTATAAATCAAAAGCTCCTTTGTAGGAATAGTTATATTTGAGAATTACATCATAATATGACAATATAACACAAAAAGGTAGCCTACTTTGGCAGTAGCTTTTGTATTGTCAAAGTTTTTAGTCTATCAAATCTAACTTTTACGGGCGAATGGCCATTCGCCCCTACTGACTTCTGACTTCTAACTTCTAACTTCATTACGCTGCCTGTTTCTCTAATTGCTCTGTGAACTCATCTAGAAGTTGAAAAAATTTATCAAATCCTGCTTTCTCCTCATGACAGGAGAGCATAATTAACTTTGCCCAACTGCTGACACTCTGAACTCCTAGCTTTTCCTGAAGCCATGGCTGGAAGTTTTCATAAAAATATTCTTCTTTTGGAGTCAGGTTTTGCCCCATTTCTGTTCGAGCAAATTCATACCCTACTAAAAACATGAATAAATCGCTCACTGAAGGGCGCCCAAGATACATTCCTGGAGCTTTCTTAATCTTATCAAGAACTTTGAAGAGATTTTCCATCTTTAATATCCTAATTTTTCTAGTTCATCTTCTGCTAACCAGGACATGACAGAGATTGCACATCGATCGCATTCCATAACTGGGTAGGTTACAACAATCTTCCCGATCTCCTGCCATATCGCTTCTTGTTCCAATGCTGCACTTCCTCATGTAGGTGTTATATCATGTCCGGTAGCATCGGTATTGTATAGCAAAGCTAGGGAACACTTAACTGGGAACAGGGAGGAGGGAGGAGGGAACACTTAACTGGCAGGAATACTTAAGAGCCAGAAAAAAACTTAAATTTCCGGTAAAATTCACCCTTGAGTTTACACCAACGATACCAGCGGACATGATATTACCTAAGAAATTTTATAAAACAATTTTACCACTTTACGGCTTTGTTGTATGAAAGCATATAGCTACCGCACTTTGCTTTTGCTTATGTACTTCATACTTCTACAACTATTGTCCAATAAATAAATTAAACATCAAAGATTGATAAAAAAAAGGCTGAAACTTATATCTGGAAAGGCTTTGAGCGATTTAACTATTGGCCAATAAATGAATCAAACATCAAAGATTGATAAAAAAAGGCTGAAACTTATACCTGGAAAGGCTTTGAGCGATTTAACTATTGGCCAATAAATGAATCAAACATCAAAGATTGATAAAAAAGGCTGAAACTTATACCTGGAAAAGATTTGAGCGATTTAACTATTAGCCAATAAATGAATCAAACATCAGATTTATAGCTGAGGGTGATATAGCTGCCACTAGGTTCACCTTTCATGTCGGCTCTGGCAACCGAAAAGCGGAACGGATTTTCTATATAGCAGTCGAAGCAAAGATTAGGACATAGACTGATGATGAATCTTATACTAGGAAACACTTTTCCAACTGTTCCCTGTTCCCTGCTATAGCTATTACAACAAAGCCCCACTTTACAGAAAAACTATGCACTTAATTCAAAAAAATAGGTAGACGATTTCCAAAAATCCCCTACCTAATATTGAGAGTAAAAAACCTCATCCGTGTATCCGTGGCAAAATCACTGTTTGCTTCCCTAATTTCAACTTATAAATTTTTCTGTTTACCCTTAGCAAACTTCAATAATTCTTGAGCTTCTTGATGATAAGTTGTCCCTGGTTTCACATTCTCTAACTGATTAATAATAGATTGAATTGTACTAGCAAGTAAACCCCGATTAGGATTATCATCAACAGCATACCTTTGCCAATCAGCTATCAAATTTTTAGCCTGTTTAAAAGCTATTCCTGACTCTTTTTCTGCCTGTAGTCGCATTTTCACATTAGCTAAATTAACTTGATATTCTGCTAATTTTGTCTGTGCTTCTAAATAACTAGGGTTATCTACTGGTACTTTCTGCAATTGATTAATTGCTTTTTGCCATAAACTCACCACCAGTTGCCACTGTTGTTCTGGATGGGGGGCATTTTGGGAAGCTTTAGCAGCTTCAAAACCAAATCTTTTCGCTACTTCCATTAGAGTGAAACTGCGCTTACTTCCCTGAGTCAAACCTGCCTCTTTTTTGAAATCTCGCTTAGTCGCTGCTAATTTCGGTTTCACCATTTTTGCAGCGAGAGTAGTTGGTGGAATTTGCTCTAACTTATCTATTGCTTCTTGCCACTCAGCGATCGCCTGCTGTTTTTCTGTGGGAGTTGTCGCTTGCTGATACTGCTGTTTAGATATTTGAATTGTTTGCTCTGCTTCTTTTAACAATTTTTGAGCATTTTTTTCTTGAAACCCCCTTGCCTCAATTTGTCCTACCCTTTTTCTCGCCCTTTCAAATTCATCCAGAGTAAATTGCCAAGTACAACGAAACAAAGTGCAATATCGTTGTGGATAATAACCTAAAAACCATACTGGCAAACCATCTAGGTGTTTTTGTGCTTCCGCAACTCTCTGGGTTCCCAAATTGATATCAGCGCTAGAAGTTGCTTTATTGATCAGTTGATCTGCTTGTTCAGTTTTAGCGATCGCTTCTCGGTAGTTACGATCCATGCTGATGTAGCTTGGTAACAATACCATCGGTGCGACACTAGCTACTGGTTTGCGAATCATCGGATAAGGTAAATTTGCTACCCAGACTAAACCTGCTACTCCGACAGCAGCTAAACCTGCTAACTGAAGTAATATTACTGTTCCTGCGGGATGGTTTTCTCTTGCTGCTTTTTTGAGAACTTCTTCACTAAAGGTTGGATATTGGTCTACAATTAGTTCTCGTAATTCTTCTAATTTCGCAGGTTCGCCAGACTGCATCCGTAGTTTTTCCAATCGCTTCAGGATTATTTTCTGGCCTATTTCACCTGTGAGGTCTTCTTTAGATAATTTTTTGATTTCTTCACTTAATATTTCGTAAGCATAGTTGTACAGACGTGGCATATTTTCACCTCTAGATTATAATCATTTTTAGTTTAAGCTTAACTTTTTAATTAGTCATCAGCCAAACTATCAATATTTCTTTATAAAGAGACTAGCATAAAGTCAAAATATTATCCATTATCCATTATCCATTATCCATTAATGAAGTAGGCAAACCCAGAAACCGGGTTTTTTCGTAGATGTCTGGTGTTATAGCAGTCTAAGCAAAGGTTAGGACAGTTATAAATTCTGTTTGCGCAGCATTCCGTAGGAAAACCCTTTGATAGTTTACTGTTCCCTGTTCCCTGTTCCCTATTCCCTAGCGCGTAGCGCTATAAAAACAACGATTTCTCCTAAAAACCCGGTTTCCCGTGGGTAAGTCCTGTATTTTTCAACGATTTCTCCTAAAAACCCGGTTTCCCGTGGGTAAGTCCTGTATTTTTCAACCTGATTCGTGTATCCGTGGCAAAATCCCTTTTTGCCTCCCCAATTTCAACTTATAAATCTTTCTGCTTATCCTTAGCAAACTTCAATAATTCTTGAGCTTCTTGATAATAAGTTGTTTCTGGTTTCACATTCTCTAACCGATTAATAATTTCCTGTAACTTACTAGCAACTACACCTCGATTAGAATTATCAACAACATATTGTTGCCATTCTGCAATTAAATCTTTACCCTGCTTAAAAGCTGTTCCTGACTCTCTTTCTGCTTCCAATTTCATCTTGATATTAGCAAGATTAAGCTGATATTCCCCTATTTTAGCTTGCGCTGCCAAATAACTTGGATTATCTGCTGATATTTTCTGTAATTGATTAATTGCTTGCTCCCATAAACCGACTATTACCTGCCATCGTTGCTCTGAATGAGGTCCATTTTGCGCAGCTTCAACTGCCTGTAAACCAAATTGTTTTGCCACTTCTATAAAAGTGAAACCGCGTTTATTGCCACTAGCAGAACCCACCTCTGTTCGAAAATCTCGTTGAGCTGCTGCTAATTGTGGTTTTGCCATTTTTGCAGCAACAGTAGTAGGTGGAACTTGTGCTAACTTATCTATACCAGTTTGCCAGTTAGCGATCGCCTCATTTTTTTCTGTTGAGGTTGTAGCTTCCAGATATTGTTGTTTACCACTTGCAACTGCTTTTTCTGCCTCCGTTAGCGATTTTTGAGCATTTTTTTCTTGAAATACCTTCGCCTCCATTCGTCCTACCTGTTTTCTCGCCGTTTCAAATTCATCTAATGTAAATTTCCAAGAACAACTGAAAAAGGTACAGTACCTTTGAGGATAATAACCCAAAAACCAAACTGGCAATTCATCTAGATGTTTTTGTGCCAAAGCAACTTTTTCAGCACCAAAATTAATATCTGCACTAGAAGTTGCTTTATTAATTAATTGATCTGCTTGTTCAACATTAGCGATCGCCTCTCGATAGTTATAATTCATATTTATATAACTAGGTATTAAAATTATTGGTGCTACTCTCGCCACAGGTTTACGAATCATTGGATAGGGTAAATTTGCCACCCAAACTATCCCTGCTATTCCCGCTAATGCAGCAGGTATCAAAGCAATTTTACTCCAGACTCCAGACGGTTTATTTGCTTTAGCTGCTTTCTGAATAACTGTTTCATTAAAATCAGGAAATTGGTCTTTTACTAAATAGCTTAACTCTTCTTCTTTTAGTGGTTCTCCTGATTGGAAAGTTAATTTATCCAACCTTTTCATTACTATTTTTTTTCCTACTTCCCCAACCAAATCTTCTTTGGAACATTTGTCAACTTCTACTTCTAATATTTTATAAGCTCGGTTATATAAACGTGACATCTTTTTACCTCTAACTATTACTTAGGTTTCCGGATTAAGTGATAAAAAAGTTTTTGTTTGTAGTCTTGCTCTAGCCCAAACAAAATCTGGCTAGAGCAAAACTACTAGCTCTAATTATAACTATTCAACCGGAGATAGTATTACTTATATTATAATACTCAGATAACTCATCAGTCCAGTAGTTAATTTAATAGGAGATATACCCAATGGTTGCCCAACTTAAAAGCCAACTAATGACCCCCCAAGAATATCTGGAATGGGAGGAAAAACAACCGATTAAATATGAATATATAAATGGTCAAGTTTTTGCTATGACTGGAGGAACTATTCCTCATAACGACATTGCAGTTAATTTGACTACAATCTTAAAAAATCATCTGCGAGGTAAAGGATGTAAAGTCTCAATGGCAGATGCTAAACTTGGAGTGTCTGAAGACGGACCTTTTTATTATCCTGATGTAATGGTTACTTGCGACGAACAAGATAGACGTGCAACTAAAGTTATTTATCATCCTTGCTTAATTGTTGAAGTTTTGTCTCCTGGTACTGAAGGGAGCGATCGCGGTAAAAAGTTTCAAAATTATCGTCGTATTTCTACTTTAAAAGAATATGTTTTGATTGATGCAAAAAAGATGATGGTTGAATGTTTTCGGCTTAATCAAAATGGCATTTGGGAACTTTATAATTATGGAGAAAAAACACGAGGTAAATTTAACTTCTGTAGAGCTAAGTTTTCCGATTGAAAGACTTTATGAAGATGTAGTTTTAGAGGAATAAGTAGGTTGGGTTAAGCGACAGCCCCACCCAACACCAATCAATTCAAAATTCAAAATTATTAATTCAAAATTATAGCCATTGATGCACAAAAGATGATAGTTAAATGTTTTCGGCTGAATCAAAATGGCATTTGGGAACTTTATAATTATGGAGAAAAAACACGAGGTAAATTTAACTTCTGTAGAGCTAAGTTTTCCGATTGAAAGACTTTATGAAGATGTAGTTTTAGAGGAATAAGTAGGTTGGGTTAAGCGACAGTGCAACCCAACAACAATCAATTCAAAATTATAGCCATTGATGCACAAAAGATGATAGTTAAATGTTTTCGGCTGAATCAAAATGGCATTTGGGAACTTTATAATTATGGAGAAAAAACACGAGGTAAATTTAACCTCTGTAGAGCTAAGTTTTCCAATTGAAAAACTTTATGAAGATGTAGTTTTAGAGGAATAAGTAGGTTGGGTTAAGCGACAGCGCCACCCAACACCAATCAATTCAAAATTCAAAATTATTAATTCAAAATTATTAATTCAAAATTATAGCCATTGATGCACAAAAGATGATAGTTAAATGTTTTCTGCTGAATCAAAATGGTATTTGGGAACTTTATAATTATGGAGAAAAAAACGAGGTAAATTTAACCTCTGTAGAGCTAAGTTTTCCAATGGAAAGACTTTATGAAGATGTAGTTTTAGAGGAATAAGTAGGTTGGGTTAAGCGACAGTGCAACCCAACAACAAGCTTATATATGTTGGGTTTCGTTCCTCAAATCAACAAATTGTCAATAATTTTTTATTATAGACATAAGAGCGAATTAGTATAAAATTTGATGTAAAATTATGCCTACCAAAGATGTTTTTCACGATGCTGTTAAAAATGCCTTAATCAAGGAAAATTGGACTATTACTGATGACCCCCTTTTTTTAGAATTTGGTGGAGTTGATATGTATGTCGATCTGGGTGCAGAAAAACTTGTTGCTGCAGAGAAAGATGGAAAAAAAATTGCTGTAGAAATTAAAAGTTTCATTCAAAAATCAATAACTTATGAATTTCATACGGCATTAGGTCAGTATTTGAATTATCGTTTTATTCTTAATCAAAAAGATCCAGAGAGGATTTTATTTTTAGCTGTTCCTGAAGATAGTTATAAAACTTTTTTTAGGTTACTATTTACTCAAGGAATAATTGCTGAACAACGTCTTAAAATAATTATTTATAACGTAAATCAGGAGGTAATTATAGAATGGAAAAATTAGAAAAATACAGAAATTATATCGAGCAAATAATTAAGGAATACGGACAATATAAACCGTCTTATGGAGAGGTGGAAGTACAAACAATTTTTGACAGGGAACGAGACCATTATCAACTTTTAAATGTTGGTTGGGATGGCAATGAAAGAATACGAGGATGTGTTTTACAGATAGATATTAAAAATGAAAAAATCTGGATACAACATGATGGTACAGAAATTGGTATTGCCGGTGAATTAGTAGATTTAGGAGTTCCATCATCAGATATTGTTCTGGCTTTTCATGCACCTTATAAACGGAAATATACAGGTTTTGCTGTGGAGTAAATTAAGGAATTCAAAATTCAAAATTCAAAATTCAAAAGTTAGACTTTTTAGAGAAGTTAAAAGTTAAAAGTTAGATTTTTTAGCCATCAGAAATTATTCGATAAAAAAACCGTAGGGGTTTGGTCTCCAAATCCAATAAATTAAAAATTCAAAATTCAAAATTCAGATTTTTGAGAGAAGTTAAAAGTTAAAAGTCAGATTTTTTAGCCATAATCAATGATTCGTGAAAAAACCGTAGGGGTTTGGTCTCCCAACCCAATAAATTCAAAATTCAAAATTCAAAATTCAGATTTTTGAGAGAAGTTAAAAGTTAAAAGTCAGATTTTTTAGCCATAATCAATGATTCGTGAAAAAACCGTAGGGGTTTGGTCTCCAAATCCAATAAATTCCCTAGTCAAAATTCCCAAGTCAGATTTTTTAGCCATAATAAATCATTCGAGAAAAAAACCGTAGGGGTTTGGTCTCTAAATCCAAGAAATTCCCTAGTCAAAATTCCCAAGTCAGATTTTTTAGGGAAGTTAAAAGTTCAAAGTCAGATTTTTTAGCCATAATAAATCATTCGAGAAAAAAACCGTAGGGGTTGGGTCTCCAAATCCTTAGTCTCCAAACCCATTTACTTTTTTTTACAAGTCTTTGCTGAGAATAGATAAGTACAATTTCAATGCTTTTTCTTTTATTCCTTTCTCAGAATTTCTGTCTATAATTAAGAGATTTTTTTGCTGTTTCTTCTGTTTTGTTTCCAAACTAGGTATTTCCGCAGTCCATAAACACGGAAGTACACCGTCTAATTCTAAGTTAAGGTCATTGTGTAATAACCACTGCCTCTGCTTTTGCCAACCCAAACTTTCGTAAAAATTATTCAAAACCTCTATTTCCGAACCTGTCCTATCGTTCTCATGGTAAATTTTCTTTTGAACACTGAAGCCATATTTACCCTCACTATATTTTACCCAAAGTTGGTCGATAGTACGAAGGTCATCAGAAGGGAAGTTTTCAGTAGCTTCTGAATATAGTGAGTATTCAAAGTCGCTTAAGCGCAACAATGGAAATCGTCTTGGTAATACTACTGCTGCAAATACTACGATGTATAGTATTGGTAGTGCCAAAATTAGTGCTGATACTTCTATTATTACCCCCACTATTATTCCTACTCCCATTCCTACAATCAATCCAAATCCTATTCCTCCTGTTAATCCTGAAGGGAGATCTTTACTAATTACTTCTTTTACTATTTTTCTTCTCTCTGTTTCTTGTAGCGATTCTAATAATACTATAAGCATCAGTAATGATGTTGATGACAATCCAATTAACAATCTCACTAATATTGATACTAACAAACCCGATGATAGTATCCCTGTTGATACTGTCACTGCTATTATTTCTACTAAAACTGTTGCCACCAACCCTACTTTTGCTTCTTTCCAAAATACAGATAAGTATTTTTTGATTTTATTAGCTTGAAATATGAGAGCGAAAGTTTCATCATTAGCTTCTTTAAACTTCTCTGCTGCTAATTTAAACTTCTCTTCCGCTAAGAACTTATGACCTGCTCCTAGTAACTCACGAAGTTTGAAATATTTAGGAGATATCCCCTGTGGTGAAACTTGCAGTAGTTTTTTAACCGCTCCCTTTTCAAAAATATACTTTTTATCATTATTATTCGATTTCATTTTAGAGAAAAGTAACTGTTTAGTTTTTGGGTAATTATTAATCCAATAACTTGCACTTCCTTTCTCCTTTAATGGCATTATGGAGTTATTTAATCCAGGAGATTGATCGATAGCCAATTTTTCTAAATCAGCAAGTAGTTGATTATTATTTTTAAGTTCAAAAAGAAGACGAGGATATTTAAGTATTAGTGCAGTAAACTTACCCATCTGTTCTATGGTTATAGTTTGTCTCTCAGCAAAAGTAACTCCAATAGAATAATAAGCAATATAAGTTTTTAAAGTCAAAGCATTAACGTATTGTTTTAAACGACGTGGATTATTATCAAAAAACGGAGCAACTATTTCAATCAGGTTAGCAAGACTTTCTGGTTCTAAATCTTTTTCAATAACTGGGAAAATAGGTAATTCTGGATAGGGAACCTCCGTTTCTTCAAGTTCTGAGCTTTGTTCTAAAGTTGGAGATTCTGCTGCTTCTGTTTCTGCCTCTTCTTTTGATTTTGATGAAAATAATCTGTTGAAAATTTTGGCAATAAAACTATGAGGAATCCAAAAAAAGTATTTTTCTTCATCAGCTTCTATTTTTGTCTCACTTTCAGATACTTTTTCCAGAAAATTATTTAACGTCTTGGGAGAAGATTCAGGAACAGAGAATGATAATTGCACAAACTTTTCCAGAAAACTAAAACCATAATCTACTTGTTTGATAGACCTATCATTTTCATTTTCCCAATCTCGATCTTCTTTAGCAATTGAAGCTAGAAAAGGAATCACATCTTTTTGTTTAAAAGTTATCGAAGCTGCCACTTTTTCCCGATCCATACCCAAAATAAAAATCAAATTTTGGTCATCAGAAATCATCATATTTAGACCTTGCAATAAGTCAGCAGCTTTACCCAATTCACAACGATCAAGGTCATCAATAAAAATATAAATTTTCTCTTCTTTACCTACATAAGCACTAACAATTTTAGAAAAATCTTCGTGAAATTTTTCAATAAAAGCAGCTTCCTTTTCATAATCAGGAGACTGGAGATATTGAGTCAAATCCATTTTCTCGTCGCCAATTAACTCTTTGATTATTCCCAAAAGTTTTCCCATTCCGGCAAACGAACTGCTAATTCCCACGAGTTGTAACAAAGCATTCAAATAAAAATTATTTGCATCTTCATTATTGCTTGATTCTGAATCTCGACCGCTATTTTCCTTTGCTTCATTGTTAGTTGTTTCACCATCTTCTTTTTCACTTTTCTCTTCCTCCTTTGAATTTGAATTTACAAGACTAGCCAAATTTTCAGACAACTGAGAAATTCCTTCAAAGCCAAATTTCAGATATACAAATGGAATAGCTACAGTAATACTAGAAATCAAGGAAGCCATCACCAAAGTCTGAATAGCTTTAATCGGTTTATCCTTAAAATTTAAACGATAAATAATTAGCTTAAAGTGACTGTATAAATTGTAGAAAAAATCAGGAACGTTGCGATTTTTAGATAATTCTTCCAAAAAAGAAAGAGCAAAAGTCGCCCAAAGTGATTCAGATTTTTCATGTCGCCAAGCATTAAACGAAACTGTCTGAGTTTTTTGCTTTAATCCTAATCTGAAAAACTTCCAGATATTTGATAGATTGCTGAAAATAATCTGGTCTTCTTTAATTTTTTGCCAAACCTCTGCTAAATCTTTTTTATCTAATTCTTCAGACTTCTTTTGAATCTCCTTTTCCAACTGTTTCATAAAAGAAGATTTACCACTTCCCCATTCACCTTCGATAGAAATAGTCAGTGGAGGTTTTGTATTTTCATTAGTTAAAAATTCAGCCATAGCTATCACATAAGGAGCAAAACCAAGTTCATCTTTTGTTGTTGCTTGGTCTCCGACAGTAATAATTTTGTGGGATTTATCTGTATATTCTGGCATGATTTTAGAGGAGACAGGAGACAGGAGACAGGAGACAGAATGAAAGAAGGAGTCAGGAGACAGGAGACAGAATTAAAGAAGGAGACAGGAGACAGGAGACAGGAGACAGAATTAAAGAAGGAGACAGGAGGAAATTTAGGAATTTAGGAGCAGTCACAGGAGTCAGGAGATTAGATTATCTACGTTGTTCAATTGCAGCAATGTATGAATCTAGTAATTTACTTACTTCTTCTAAATGTAGTAGAAGTTCTGAAGTATCCCCATATTCAAGGTCATTTGCCAAAATTAAGTAATATCGTGACTCCTCTAGGGAACCTTGTGCAATATTCAAAAATCTGATTTTATCAGCTAAACCCTTTTTCCGAAAGCCTTCTGCTATATTCGCTGGAACTGATACAGTCGCTCGTCTCAACTGAGAAGTTAATCCATAGGTTTCCGTTTTGGGAAAGTTGCTACTTAAACGATACACTTTTAATACCATTTGGTGTGCTTTTTGCCAAACAATTAAATCTTGAAAATTTTGAGCAGGTTCTCTCTTCATTCTGATACCAAATCCCCATATAAAAAAAGGTGTTAACTAATAAAGTATTTATACACCTTTTTTTAACCCAGATTTGATATGACTCCTTCTTCCTCCTTCCATTTTGTCTCCTATCTCCTATCTCCTATCTCCTGTCTCCTGACTCCTTCTTCCTCCTTCCATTTTGTCTCCTATCTCCTATCTCCTATCTCCTGTCTCCTGACTCCTTCTTCCTCCTTCCATTTTGTCTCCTATCTCCTATCTCCTATCTCCTGTCTCCTGTCTCCTGTCTCCTGACTCCTTCTTCAATCTAAACATAACGTGTTAAATTCACCCGATAACGTTCTTTTTTAGTAATCGCAACATCTCCTATTTCTAACCTTCCTTTTCCTCGAATAGCAATTAAATCTCCCGTTTTTACTGTATAACTTGCCTGACTAATTTCTTTCCAATTAACTCTTACATCTCCCCCATTAATTAAGTCAACCATTTTACTCCGAGACATTCCAAAACCTGCCGAAGCAACTGCATCCAATCTCATAGAAGCTTCCACAGTTGTTAACTCCTTCTTTTTCGGTTCTCTTATTCTTAATTCACTCAATTCTAGCGGTTTAATTTTTACCGGAACAGACCGAACCTGTTGGAAATTCATCTCTAAATATTCCACCAATTCTGGCACAACAATTGCCTGGGCACCTCGTTCTCCCAAAACAATAATATCCCCCGTTTTTTCTCTGATAATTCCAGTACCCAACATCGAACCCAGAAAGTCTCGGTGAGTAGCAGTATCAAACAGAAAATTTCCCTCAATATTAATAGCCTTTAATTCCACACTAGAAGTATCAATAGGTAAATCCGAACGAGCGATCGCTAATCTTTTTCGTTCTGCTTGAGGATAACCACCCCATGAAATTATTTCTACTTCAGTTAACCTTTGAAAAATTCTTTCTGCTTCAAATATTTCTGGCGGTGATAAAAAATCACTCTGAGTAATTTCCCAAGTTTTAATAGCTTGTTCAGCTAAGTCTATTATCCGAGTAATAGTTTCGCGATTTTCGATTCCTTTAAGTAGTTCTTCTTTTGGCAACATAATTATTATTTAGGGAGTAGGGAGTAGGGAATAGGGAATAGGGAGCAGTTAATAAAATCTGTTGTTATATATAACTGTCTCTCAAATATCCTCCTAATTTTAAACTTCACAATGCTGAATTCTGAGTAATTTTCAAACTTTTAATAGTTGGTTCGGCTCAATCAATTATCCGAGTAATAGTTTGGCGATTTTCGATTCCTTTAAGTAGTTCTTTTTTTGGCAACATAATTATTATTTAGGGAGTAGGGAGTAGGAAGTATGGAGTAGAATCTGTTGTCATATATAACTGTCTCTCAAATATCCTCCTAATTTTCAACTTCACAATGCTGAATTCTGAGTAATTTCCCAACTTTTAATAGTTGGTTCGGATCAATCAATTATCCGAGTAATAGTTTGGCGATTTTCGATTCCTTTAAGTAGTTCTTCTTTTGGCAACATAATTATTATTTAGGGAGTAGGGAGTAGGAAGTATGGAGTAGAATCTGTTGTCATATATAACTGTCTCTCAAATATCCTCCTAATTTTCAACTTCACAATGCTGAATTCTGAGTAATTTCCCAACTTTTAATAGTTGGTTCGGATCAATCAATTATTCGAGTAATAGTTTCCCGATTTTCAATTCCTTTAAGTAGTTCTTTTTTGGGTAACATAATTATTATTTAGGGAATTCTACTACTGCTAATATATTCTATCTTTAGTAATTTTGTAATTTCTTACTTTTGGCAACTTTGTGTAAACCTCCAATCAAAAATTTATGATATATTATTAACCCGTTAAATATACATTTTCAAGAGAATATTAAGTCTAAAATATTAATACAGTATACACTAAAAAGCAATTTCTCTGAAGTTAAATTTTGAATTTACTTCCGTAAGTAGTCTAATTGAATAGCGCAGCCGAAAATTAAAATGTGGGAATTACTAAAAACTATTCTTTCGCCCAGTCAATATATGCCCCATGGTAATTGTTATCTGTGGCAAACTTCATTAGTATGGCTACACCTTATGAGCGATCTATTAATTGCTGTAGCCTATTTTTCCATACCAGTAATGTTGCTATATTTCCTCTACAAAAGGAAAAAAGAAGTTCCATTTCAAGGAGTATTTGTTTTATTTGGAGCATTTATTATTTTATGTGGTTTGGGTCACTTATTAGAAATTTGGACATTGTGGCATCCTGCTTACTGGCTTTCGGGAATAGAACAAGCAATGACTGCCTTTGTTTCCTGCTGGACAGCGTTACAATTGGCAACTCTTTTGCCTCAATTTTTAGCTTTAAAAACACCAGAACAATTAGAAGCAGTTAACCGAGAGTTACAAAAAGCTTTAGACAAAGAATTAAAATTAACCGAAGCTACAACTAAATTTGTACCAAATCAATTTCTTTCATTGATGGGATATGAAAATATTACAGATGTCAAATTAAAGGATAGTGTGAAATATAAAATGTCAGTTTTATTCGCTGATATTCGCAACTTTACTACTATTTTAGAAACCATGAAACCAGAAGAGAGTTTTAGATTTATCAATGGCTATCTTTCACAAATGGAACCAGCAATAATCGAACATCACGGTTTTATTGATAAATACATAGGTGATGCGATAATGGCACTATTTGCAGGTAAAGCTGATGATGCAGTTCGTGGAGCTATTTCGATGTTAAAGCGACTAAATGAATATAATAAAACTCGGCAAAGGCCAAACAGAAAACCATTAAAAATTGGGATTGGAATTAATACTGGAGATGTGATTTTAGGTACAGTGGGAGGCGCTCAGAGAATGGATGGTACGGTTGTGGGTGACGCAGTAAATATAGCATCTCGTGTAGAAGGATTAACTAAACTATATGATGTATCTTTATTAATTACTAATTCTACTTTTGATTCCTTAGAAAATCCCCTAGAATATTCCATTCGTTTAATTGATAGAGTTAAAGTTAAAGGAAAATCAAAAATGGTGACATTCTTTGAAGTTTTTGATCTAGATTCACCTGAATGTGTAGAGGGGAAAAAAATTACAAAAGCTATCTTTGAAGAAGCAATGATGCTCTATTCTCAAAGAAAATTGAGTCAAGCTGCTCGACTATTTCAAGATTGTCTAAATCAAAATCCTAGCGATCGAGTAGCTCAAATTTATTTAGAACGTTGTCAAGTTTGGGATATTTACAAATGACCGAAGAAAAATGTTTGAGGATTTTTAATTCCAGAGAAAATCCCCGAGAATATTCCATTCGTTTAATTGATCAAGTCAAAGTTAAAGGAAAAGCAGAAATAGTGACATTATTTGAAGTTTTTGATGTAGATTT